>CASBQE010000016.1 GCA_949127665.1 Synechococcales cyanobacterium PMM_0083 | reverse complement strand
TGGCGGGAGAGGTAGAGATCTTCGGGACGATAAAAGACTTCTGGCAGGCTGTCTAATAAGGGATGGCGACTTTGCCCGTAGTGCAGCACAATTCGCCCGATGTTGATCAAGTAGCAATAGGCGATTTCGTGGTGACTGGGGGCAATTTGGGAGCCGTCGGTGGCGATGACGGTGTGAGCAGCCGGGGCGGTGGGGATGCTGACTCGTAGGTTAAGCGGTTCGATTGGGACAGCGGCGGTGAAGGTAATGCGATCGCGCCACTGTTCCTGCAACATCACCAGTTCATCCTGATGGCGATCGGCTTTATCCAGCAAGGTTTGCGATCGCTCTAACCGCAGTCGGGTTGCCGTTGCTTCTTGGGTTAGATGTTGACTAATGCCCTGCATCTGTTGCGCCAACTGAGTCAAATCCAGCATTGATCACGCCTTAATGCTACTTGTCTACTGATAGCATAATTCACCTGTACTGGATTGACGCGCGATCGCCGATGGCAATGTTCTGAGAAGCTTTGAGAGGTTCTGTTTTGATCCTTTTCCTATAGCTGTTCAGAGGAAGTTTGAGGAGTTTCTGTTGGGGCGGCATCCTGATTGCGCCGTGCGACTTCTAGGGAAACTTCACTGTTTTTGCGATAAGTTGCCACTCGATCTTGAGCCGTTTTATAGCGATTATCAGTGCTAGGCACCGTCGCCATTAGGTCAGAGGCTTTTTGCCATTGAGCAGCTAAGCCCAGCCATTCTGCCGAGGATTTTGCTGATTGACTGGTTTGAGAAGTGCTTTCTGCCAACCGCACCGCTTCAACAAAAGCATCGCCGTCGGGGAGGTTTTTATTAGCAGTGGATGAAATTGGTTGGCGATTTGAGTTAACCGTTTGAGGCGCAGTACTAGATTGGGCAGAGGTTGGCTTAATTTCAGTTTGCAAATCGGTTGCAGTGGACGTGCCGAAACGATTATGAAAAAACCATCCGCCTGCCAGCAAAAGACCACTGACGATCGCACCACCAATCACGCCCCGGCGAAACTGACTCTGCTCGCGTTGCTTGCTGAGCCTTGGCTTCACTACCGAAGCTTTGGTGACATCAGACCTTGCCTGTTCTGCGCTGCGATCGCTCCAATCATCCGACCACTGCTTCAATCGGTTCGGTTTTTTTAAAAGAATTTCTTCCGACCACAAAACTTGTTTAACCGGGTCGCGGCTAATCTCTTCCAGCCAAAGCAACTGCTGTTCTCGCACAATCCGGCTGTTGATGTTGACTCGACGAATATTGCGCGGCGCGATCGCCTGCAAAATCTGCCGAATTCGTTCTACTAGCGGGATTTGATCCAACTGTTCCAGCGTCACCCCTTCGCACAACAGTTGCAGCACCCCATCGGCAAAAATAGCACGGGTTCGTACGCCAGAATCCGCTAGTTTTTCGTTCAGCACTTGAATGATGGCAGCAACGCTTCCCTGTTTTGCCTGCTTGAAAATATCGTTCGCCTCGTTCGTCATGGCTCATCCGTGGCAGATAATTACTGAGTCAACTCTTTGCTTGAATCGCCCGTTTCACAACCCGATTCGTTAGCCTGATTGCTAAAAAAACTGCAAAACCAAACCCTGCAAAAACTGTAATCGTGATCGTATATCACATTACAGTTTTTGCAATCGATGTTATTGGTTTGAATAGGATAACTCAAGTTGGTAGAAATGCAATGCTTAACTTTGTAAATGCTGAGCGTCGTTGAACCGATAGACTTGCCAAAGATCGGTATTAAACCGATTTTGGTCGGTGCGCTCCCAGCGATCGCGATCAATCCAAAATTCAAACAGAGCGGTGTTATGGGCACGCAGTCGCCACGAGCGATCGCTGCCCATCAGTTCCGCAATCAAGTGCTGCAAAATCCAGCTATGGGTCACAATCCAGATGCGATCGCCATTCCGATGTTGCTGTAATAAAGTTTGAATGAATTGTCGCGATCGCGATCGTGCGTCTTCTAGCGACTCCGCCCCCGGAATCAAAATCCAGTCTGGCGAACTTTCTAGCCTATGGCAGAGATCGGGATAGCGGCTGACTGCCTCCGCCCAGGTTAACCCCTCAAAAATGCCGTTTTGAAACTCCCTCAATTCATCCGCAAGCTGCACTGGAATCTTGCGACTAATACCCTCGCTATCTCCAGACATCGCCGTCGCATCAATTAAATCGCTCACCGCCGCCGGAAGTGGCGCAGTCAAAAAGTAATCTACCAAAATCTGGGTCGTCTGTGCCGCTCGCCTCAACGGACTGGTATAAACCTGTGACGGGTGCCATGCCTCTGTTAATAATCTTCTAGCAAGTTTTTCTGCCTGCTGCCTGCCCACCTCAGAAAGCTCAAACTCTCCATGCCCTTGCATTCGTTTTTCTTGGTTGCCCACTGATTGAGCATGACGAATAAATAGCAGCTTCAACACTCCATGCATAAACAGATCCTAGGTTTCAGGTTTCAGATATCAGGTTTCGGGTTTCAGGTTTAAGCCCTTAATGCTTTACCTATCAATTATTGATTGACACACCAATAGTATTAATTGCAAATTATGTTGTGTGTACTTCGCCCCTGTGCGATCGCCGTTTATTTTGGGCTTAATAAGAAAGATTGCAGCGTATTTACACCCACAACACTTATGGCATTACTACAACATGGTTCTGACGCAGCCATTGCGACCGCGATCGCATTGGCTCAAATGACTGGAGTAACAGATACGCGACCTTGGGGTTCCTTCACTGTTTTGGATGAAGGAGTAGGCTACAAAATTAAACGAATTGAAGTGAATCCGGGGCATCGTCTTAGCTTGCAAATGCACTACCATCGAAGTGAACATTGGATTGTGGTGTCCGGTACAGCAAAAGTCACCTGTGATAATCAAGAAACCGTACTGTGCATCAATCAATCAACCTATGTTCCTCAAACCAAAGTGCATCGGTTAGAAAATCCTGGGGTAATTCCTTTAGTTGTGATAGAGGTGCAGAATGGCGATTATCTTGGAGAAGATGATATCATCCGCTTTCAAGATGATTACACTCGGAAGTAAATCAGTTATGGCAATAAATTAGTGATTTGAATGCATCACGTATCAATTCGGACGGCAAATATTCATCAGGCGATCGCGTTCTACGAAACGCTCGGATTTGCCGTAAACGAGCGATTTACCACAGGTTACACATTAGCTTGCTGGATGGAAGGGTTGGGGGGACGAATTGAACTGATTCAAATCCCCCAGCCCAAACCCGCCCCCGATGCCTTTCACGATGTGCATTATGTAGGGTACTATCACCTCTCCTTTGACCTCACCGACCACACACCCGATCTTTCCATGTGGCTCACCGCGCTTCAAGACCAGTTTAAGCAAGCCATTGCCGCTGATCCATCCTCACGCCCGCTTCAGATATTGTTGCAACCAGAGCAACAAATGATCGGCGATCGCGTCTACGAAGTCGCCTTCATCGCCGACACCGACGGACTGCCGCTAGAGTTTATTAGATTGTTGAAATAGGGTTCAGGGTTCAGGGAGCTGGAGTTTAAACTCTCTTCACGTCCTTCGCCATATCTCCTAGGTCAACGCTACGCGAACGCCATTCGCCATTCGTCATATCTCCTAGGTCGACGCTACGCGAACGCCATTCGTCCCTCGTTATTCGCCATTCGCCATTCGTCCATTGCCTTTTTTATGAACATTGAGCCTTTTTTTGATAACTGGTGCTATCTGCGAACCGAGTTGGGTTGGCTGGATCGAGTGCTGGCGACGGCGGTGGCGCGGCAGCGGAAAGATACGAAGGAGATTGAACAGGTGGCGCGATCGCACTCAGACCGGGTGACGAGCCACTGGTGGAAGGGCATTGTTAGTTTAGAAAGCACGATTTCAGCCGATTCGCCTGCGGATATGCCCCGCAAGGGCGGCAGTGGAGTGAGCTATCAGCAGCAGATGGAATCAAAAATTCGAGTCAGTCAGCAGGGTGGAGTTGCCCTAGGGTTGCCGACCTTGTGCCAACGGTTGAGCCTGACTCCCTTTGAGAAAAACGTGGTGCTGATGGCGCTAGCGCCGGAGGTGAGTCGGCGTTACGGCAAACTCTATAACTTTTTGCAAGAGGCGAATCAAACCAGTGGATCGGGCTTGCCGACGGTGGATTTATTGCTGCGGCTGTTGTGTCGCAATGATGGAGAATGGCGATCGGCGCGGCTGGCGTTCGCAATGAATGCAACGCTGGTGCAGCGCGGCGTTTTAAGATTGCCAACCTCTAGCACAGAATCCTTTTTGGAGCATTCGGTTAAGTTGGCTGATCAAATCGTTGAATACCTGCTAGCCGACCAGCCTGATGCTACCCTGCTCGATCGCTGGCTCCAAAAAACCGATGATCTCAGTACCGTTGGTTTGAGCGCTGAGTCTCCTTTGCCTGTTTTGAGTTTAGCGACTTGGGAACCTGAGAATCTGAAATCTGAGGTAGACGCGAAAGCAGTTTTGCAGATCACTCCGGCGCTGGAATTATCGCTGTGGTCAAAGCTCGTGTTGCCGGAACCACTGCTGGCGACTCTGCGACATTTGGGCGATCGCATTCAGTATGCTCAACAAGTAGATCAGCAGTGGGGCTTTCAATCTACTTGTGCCACAGATTCTTTGGGCGGCGTAGCGCTGTTTGTGGGTGATCGCGGGACGGGAAAAACCACCGCAGCACAGGCGATCGCCCAACAGTTACAAGTTCCCTTGATGGCGGTCGATTTATCTTGCCTCAACCTAGCTGAACAGCGTCAGTTACTTGCGGACTTGACGGCTAAGACCCCAACTGTGCTGTTGTTAACATCGGCTTACTGTTGGTTGGGCAGAGATGCCGTGCTGGCGGCGGAGCTACAGTCGTTTTTGGTTGCGCGACACCGGGCGATCGCCTTAACCATTTTTAGTGCCACACGAAAGGAACTGATTAAACCAAGCTGGCAGCAGCAAATGACCCAGATTTTAACCTTTCCCAAGCCCAATCAAAGCAGCCGTTTAGTCTTGTGGCAACAATCTTTTCCAGCCCAAGTGACTTTGGCAGACGACATCGACTGGAACGCTTTGGCGCGGCTGCCCTTGAGCGCTGGAGAAATTCAAGCGATCGCCCGTGAAGCAGCAATCTGTGCGGCAGCAAGTGGTTCTGTTTCAATCTCAATGGCTGATTTGCAACAGGCTTGTCGGTTCAAAGGCATCAAATTATAAATAGGGAATCAAGGGAATTGCCTAGTGCTGACTCCCTTGACTGCTGATTCCCTGATGCTCTCTTACAAAAACGCTGCGGGATCAATCGGTTCGCCCTCTCGCCGGACTTCAAAATGCAGGTGAGGTCCGGTGGAAAGTCCGGTGGAACCCACGGCAGCGATCGCTTGTCCCCGCTGAATATTTTGACCTTCCACCACATACAGTTCACTGCTGTGAGCGTACAGTGTTGTCATGTTGCCGCCATGATCGATGATGACCGCGTTGCCGTAACCGCCATACCAGCCTGCAAAAATCACCGTGCCGCGATCGGCAGCGTGAATGGTAGTGCCATAGTCTGCGCCAATATCCAATCCAGAATGAAACCGTTCGTATCCCAAAACCGGATGCATCCGCCAGCCAAAGCCACTGGTGATTTCTCCTAAGCAAGGCAGGATGAGTTGCCCTGTGCCGCGAAAGGCGATGTTGTAACGATTTTGGGCGGTGTGACGCTGAATCAACAGACTAATCGTGCCGGAATCTTGCTCTAGTTGCGATTGGGCAACTTCCATGGCGCGACGATCGCTTTTGAGCCGAGCAATCGAGGTTTTTTGATAACCAATTTGTCCTTCTGCATCTGCTTTTTGCGCCAAAAGTTCCTGAGTCAGCAAACCCACTTCGTTTTTTTTACGCTCCACTGCATCCCGTTGACGCTCTAGGCGGTCGGCATCGCTTTTGAAAGTAGCCAACCGTTTGCGATCGCTTTGATACAAACGCTTAAGCTGAGAACGTCGATCTAAAAACTCATTCAAGTTCTCGCTTTGTAGTAACACCGCCCAGCCGCGATCGAGCTTTTGGCGTTGCAAAAATTGCAGCCGAGCAATAGTAGAAAAGCGTTTTTGGCGATAGTTTTGCTCCGCAGAAACCAGTTTCACTTCCAATCCTTGCAGCTTTTGAATAGCAGTTTTTAACTGAGTTTCAGTGGTTTGCAATTGGCTTTTAGTAACGGTGACATTTTTTTGCAGCCCTTTCAGCTTTCCATGTTCAAGGCTTTCCTGGATTTGATTTTGGGTGCGCTCCTGGTTAAGCTGCGATCGCTGTTGATCCAACTGCTGTTGATGGCGCTGCAAATCTTCCACTGATGCCTGCGCCAAATATTGCCCCAAACTCGGCATTGCCTGAGCGGGTAGCGCGATCGTAAGGCTGATCATTAAGATCCAGACCGCGATCGCCACCTGCCAGACCGCATTTCTGACACCTGACACCTGATACCCAACACCTAATTTTTTCGGTCTAACAATCGGCATTGTCTAAATCACGAAAAGCACCCTGAATTTTACTCACCTATTGCAAAAATGGCGACAAACTTTGCGATTTTATCTGGGAATCAGTAATTTTCCCACGACTAACTTATCTCACGACCAATTGATTACTTGCTACGAGGCTGAATAAATTTGCGAACACTATATTCTTTCGCTTCAATAATTTTGTAGGTGTTCTGATCAAATGCTTGATGAAACCGCTTCTCAGTCGCATCCAAATAATCTTGCGGAATTGTTTTCCACGCCTCACGAGTCTCCCAATGAATCACTAAAATGACTTCTTGAGAACTTTCAGGACTAATCCAAATCTCTTTTCCTAAAAAGCCGGAATACTTGGCTAAAGCAGCCGTCCAAATTTCCTCATCTTTTTGAATAAAGGCTTCTCGCCGTTCTTCCGCTACTTGAACCTTTAACCACTCGATGACCATACATCACTCCTAACTCGTCTCATGTAGTTTACAGTCCGGGGTAATGATGTGGTTAAGTTGAAGCCGCACTTCTCACTCCCAACTCCGCACTTTCAAGCTCGCTTGCAAGGTTTAAGGTTGACTCTGATGGACAGGAAGCTCGATCATAAATTCAGCACCCAAGCCCACTTCAGAAACGCACTGCAACCGTCCTTGATGTTGGTTGACGATGGTTTGATAGCTAACGGTCAGTCCCAAGCCGCTGCCCTGCCCAACGTCTTTAGTGGTGAAAAAGGGATCGAAAATTTGAGATTGAATGACTTGAGGAACGCCGCGTCCATTGTCGGTAATAATGATGCGGACTTTGGCAGGTTGCAGGGCTGTGGCAGAAACAAAATCCGTGGCGATCGCAATGGTTTTCTGCGCTCCCTGCCAGTCTTTAAGCGATTCTGCGGCATTCAGCAAAATGTTCATAATTGCCTGATTCAATTGCTGTGGGTAGCAGGTCACCAGCGGCAACTGTCCATAGTTTTGTATAACCTGAATCTCGCTGCTAAACTGGCTGCGTAAAAATAACAGCGTGCTTTCCAGTCCTTCATGAATATCCACAAGCTTGCATTGGGCTTCATCCAACCGGGCAAAGTTTCGCAGCGAGAGAACGATTTGGCGAATGCGATCGGCTCCCGACTTCATGGACGTTAAAATCCGGGGCAGATCTGTCAGCAAAAAATCAAGCTCTATTGCTTCCTCTTGCTGCTGAAGCGGTACGGTTTGATCGCACGGCTGAGCCTGATAGGTGCGGATTAAATCGGTGAGATCCTGGACGTAATTTTCCACGTAGGGCAAGTTGCCAGAAATGAAATTAATCGGATTGTTGATTTCGTGGGCAACCCCTGCCACCACGCGCCCTAAACTCGACATTTTTTCACTTTGAATCAGTTGCGTTTGAGTCAGCCGTAGTTGATGCAGCGTTTCCATCAAATGCTTTGTCTGTGCCTCACTCGCGGCGGCTTGCTGCTGAGTTTGAGCATACAAATGGGCTTGCTTAATCGAAATCGCTAGCTGATCGGCAACGGCTTGAGCCAGTTTTTGATCGTTCTTTGACCAGTAGCGAACTTCAGCACACTGATTGAGATATAAAATTGCATAGAGATCTTCGCCCGCCTGCACAGGAATGACTAGGGACGATTTGATTTCTGCCTGTTGATACTCCAGGTTGTTTTGCCCAATTCGGGGATCTTGAGCAACATTAGCGATCGCCACAGGGCGACGATTTTGAACCACCCATTGGGTAATGGGACCACTCAAGTCGAACTCGGTAACCGACGGTAAGAAGGGCGGTCGGCAGACTTCATAGAGATGCTTTTCTCGCAAAATGGATTGCTGAGCGCTGGAAGTATTCAGGTATTCAGCCGGAGCTACAGGATCGGATGAGTTCAAATCTTCAACTAAATGAACCAGGCAGCGATCGATGGCAAGAGCCTTCAACAATTGAGCGATCGCGCCCTTTAAAATCGTTTCTAGCTCAAAGCTTTGGCGAGTTTGTGCCGTGATGCAGTTCACCAATCGTTCTCGCTGTGCCTGCTTTTGACTTTTTTCATAAAGCTGCGCCTGTCCAATGGCAATTTCAAGCTGTTGGGCGATCGATTGCAGCAATTCCACTTCGGCGGCTGACCAACGACGAGGCTGCTCTGAAAAACAAGCCAGAAACCCAATTGACCCAGCTTGAATTTTGAGTGGCACCAGCATATTTGCGATCGAGCCAAAGATCGGTGCTTTTGGATAGCTAAATGAGCGCTGGAGAAACGGCAAATTCTGGAACCAATCGCGGATCGGCGATCGCGCGGCTCCATGATTAATCACCAGTTCACCTTGGGCGATCGCGCTGGCTAAACTGCCAAAGGTTTCCATTGGGTAATAGCCTAGGCTGGGCGTTTTAAACGGGGTTTGGGTCGGATAAATTCCAGACCTTCTAGATCGGACACTTTCACACATCACCTGAACTCGGTGCGTGTCGTGAAAGTACCAGAAAAAACTACAGCGATCGACCTGCAATAAATCGGCAACTTCGTCTACTGCGGTTTGCAAAACGACTTTTATCTCTAGTGAAGTGCGGATTTGGTCAACCACTCGGCGCACAATTGTATTGTGCGATCGCGGTAGCCAGAATCGATTAAATGAAAATCCAGCCCTCAAATGACGCGAAAAAGGCAAGGCGATCGACGAAAAACCCATAGTTATTTTCTAAAAAAGCAGGCTTGTTCAAAGGAATCTATCTTGAGCTAGATGCCATCCCTTATCATCTAGATGATTTTTGATCAAGTTTGTAGTGTAGGCTATCAAATTAGCGATGCGAAAGCCCTGAATTCATTCAATAGCGGCAGTAAAACCTCAAGAGATATTGTTTAAGGGTTCCCAACCTCGTCATCCTTTAGCTCACGCTTGCCCTATGAAGCTACTCCAGTTCAGCACCTCGCACTATTGCCGTAAAGCTCGACTGGCACTGGGCTACAAGCAAATACCCTACACCGTGGAAAATCTCACACCCGGTTTACACGCCTTGCGCCTCAAGCCCTTAACCGGACTGACGACCCTGCCCGTTTTACTTCCTGAGCAAGAAGACTTGCCAACCGCGATCGCTGACTCCACTCAAATCCTCCACTTTTTGCAAACCTATCAGCCAGAGCCTTCCTATGGATTGACCGATCCCGTCCTCCAATCTCAAGCGGACATGTTGGAGGACTGGCTGGATGAAAGCATTGGCGTTGCGGCTCGGTTTGTTTATTACCAGTTTCGATCGCGGGAGGGCAAATCGCTTGATCCATCCCTTTCTAGTCAGTTAGTCATTCAAGTCGTGCGATGGCAGTATGGAATTAATGCGATCGCCGTGGATTTGGCGACTAAGCGCTTAGAAATTGCCTTAACAGAACTGGCGCATCGGTGGAAACAGCCTTACCTGGTGGGTAATCAGTTCACAGTGGCAGATATTGCCGCCGCTGCCCTGCTCAGTCCCCTTGCCCGAATTCCCCATTATCGTCAAACTTATCCCTGGCTATTTGATCGGATTGTTGAGGTGCATTACCGCTGTGGAGAGGCACTGCCGCCGGGGTTGGAGAAGGACGAATGAATTTCGCGTAGCGTCTCCGTAGGAGATATGGCGAATGGCGTTCGCGTAGCGTCTCCGTAGGAGATATGACGAATGGCGAGTGTGAAGTGTAAATAGAATAGGCGATCGCGGATCGCGTAGGGTATGTTAAGCGTAGCGAAACGCACCATGAACAAGTGCAGAATTACGATCGCTTTTTGCCAAATTTAGCTTGCAGATCTTCCAGAGTCGGTGATGTTGGATGTTGTTTAAGTTGAGTTTGCGGCTGCGGTTTGGCTTGCGGCTGTGGTTTTGTTGGGGCGCGATCGCGGTCTTTGATTAATGCTGACGGTTGACTGCTAACAGGATTTTCACCCGACTTCACTTCACCCGATTTCATCGACAGACTAATCCGCTTTAGCTTCTCGTTTACTTCCAGCACTCGCACCTTCACCACCTGTCCCACCTTCACCACCTGGGTCGGATCGCTAATGAATCGATCTGCCAGTTGGGAAACATGCACCAAGCCATCTTGATGCACGCCAATATCTACAAATGCGCCAAAGTTTGCCACATTGGTAATCACGCCTTCGAGTTCCAGCCCTACTTTTAGATCGCCGATTTCGTTCACGCCGTCCATAAAAGTGGCGTATTTGAATTCGGCGCGGGGATCTCTGCCGGGTTTTTCCAGTTCTGCCAGAATGTCGCG
>CASBQE010000015.1 GCA_949127665.1 Synechococcales cyanobacterium PMM_0083 | reverse complement strand
TGCTCAATAAGCTTATTCTTAGGTTGGAGCTTCATTACACAAGAGCGATAGTAGGTCGAACTTATCCTCTCTCACCCTCGACCCTATTGACCCCAGAATTTTGATGCGTTTGCCCTGTGCTGACTATGAATTGACTATGATGCCAGCTCTCGATGATCTAAAATCTATAATTGACAAGAGTTTCATCGTTTTCTTGACTTACTTCACACAGTAGAACAGGACTGGTTTGGAGATGAGGAAAAAGCAACAGCGAACCGTGGGCGAAGGGGTTGTAGACAGCAGCTTCAAGTGTATTGGTGAGCGTAGGTGCTTCTACAGTTGGGTTAAGTAGGGCAGTCAGACAACGATGCAACAGCACCACTTTTTGTTCAAAGCTGGCACCGTCAAAGATGCAGTCGTAGGTAAAGATGTCTACCTCCTCGCCAGATGCGGCATACTGCTCAAGGTAATCAACCACTAACTGCATCGCTTCTAAATAAAATTCCGCCTCCACCCCTTCCAAGGTTCGGAGTCCAAAAATAGTACTCCACATCAAAGTTCCTTCAGAGTATATTCAGAGATCTTACGCCATCAAACTTAACCAACATGACCTAAAAATACCTAAATTTTTGCCATTGGGGGAATTTTGGCGGGATTTTTGAGTAGAAAGCCTCAAACCCTTGTGCAACGGACTGTGAGAGAGGACTGAAAATCCTCGTGTCACCGGTTCAAGTCCGGTTCCTGGCATTCAACTAAATCAAGCAAAAAGCCCTGAGTTCATGCGATTTGGGGCTTTTTGCTTTGGCTGGTTGCTGTACACCCGATCTAACTTTTGGGTATTTTTAGGTTTATTTAGCGCTCTAACTGGTGTAAATGGCGTAAGGTACAAATCAAGAAGAAGGTTGATCGCTGATCCTGCGACAACTCGCTCGACGTATAGGCGAGGTGCCAGAAGCCTTACGATCGCGACTGAATTTCCTTTCCCTTGAGCAACTAGAAAACCTTGGTGAAGCGTTGCGGGATTTTGCAGCGATCGCCGATTTAGAATCTTGGTTTAAAGCCCTGGAGTAGCGCGTTGCATGATTGCATCAGGTTGAGGGTTGGCTAAGCGGAGCGCGATCGCTTACCGATACAGTTCTGACCATAACAGCCTCCAGTTAGACGAGGACAGGAATTTTGGCGTTGACTTTAAGCAGATCTAAGCCTTGTTCAAATATGGTATCAATCGGCTGCATGGTGCCATCGGTGGTCATAAATTTGTGGTCAGGCGTGGCGCGGAGGGTGGTGCCGTCGTCAAGCTGATATTCCACTAGGGTTTGAGTGCCGCGATCGTGCCATTGAGCGATCGCCTGAGTATAAACAAACCCGTTTTCATCGACGCTGTAAACCGTGCAGGCTAATTGTTTCTGGACGATTTCACCAATGGCGATCGCGCCATACTCCACCGTCAGAATCGGCGTATCGGCACTGAGGCAATATTCCGCAAACTGCACCATTTTCTCCCATAGATCGGTGGCAACCTTGGCTTTTACGTCATTTTTTTCGGCACCTTGCACGAATAATTCTTGATGCTTTTCCATCTCGGACTTTTTCTTTTTACCCATCGCCCGCCGCAGCAGATCGGCTTGTCCCAACGAGTAACCGCCCATATCCTGCGCGATTTTCATGATCTGCTCTTGATAGACCATGATGCCGTAGGTTTCGTTGAGGATTGGCTCCAAGATTGGGTGAGGATAGTCGATTTTTTCGCGCCCGTGTTTACGGTTGATGAACTTGGGAATCAAGCCAGCATCCAGTGGACCTGGACGGTAGAGCGCCAGCACGGAGGAAATATCTTCCAAACTGGAGGGTTTGAGGTCGCGCACAATCTGCCGCATCCCCGATGATTCCAATTGAAAGATGCCTTCTAGATCGCCTTTGGCGAGTAGCTTGTAGGTGTTGGGGTCGTCGAGGGGCAAATGATCTAGGTCGATCGCGGGTTTGCCCGTCAGCGCGATTAGTTCGATCGCCTTTTGAATCATCGTCAGGTTTCGCAGCCCCAAAAAGTCCATTTTTAGCAGACCCAGGGCTTCGATATCTTCCATGTAGTATTGGGTGAACACGGCTCCGTCGGCATTGCGCTGGAGGGGCACAATTTCGTCGAGCGGGTCGGAGGAGATTACAACTCCAGCCGCATGAATGCCGACGCTTTTGTTGGTGCCCTCGATCCGAATTGCCATGTCAATCCAGCGGCGGAAGGTGATCGCAGGGTCGGTGCCGGGAACGGTCAGGTTTTTGGTGTATTTTTCTTGGAACTCTGGGGCGGGGGTTTCATCAGAAATCATCACCTTTAGCTTGACGGGTTTGCCGCGCACCACTGGAATCATTTTGGTCATGCGATCGCTTTCGCCATAGGGCACGTTCAGCACCCGCGCCACATCTTTCAGTACCGCTTTGGAGGTCATGCGGTTGTAGGTGATGATTTGGGCGACGCGATCGCTGCCATATTTTTCGGTGACGTATTCGATCACTTCTTCCCGGCGATCGATGCAAAAGTCCGTGTCAATATCCGGCATAGACTTACGTTCGGGGTTGAGGAACCGCTCGAACAGCAAGCCATGATGCACCGGATCAATGTTGGTGATGCCGAGGGCGTAGGCGACCAACGAACCCGCCGCCGAACCGCGCCCTGGACCGACGGGAATAGCACGGTCACGGGCATATTTGATGTAATCCCACACGACGAGAAAATAGGTGGCGAACCCCATCTGCTGCATGATTTGGAGTTCGTACAGCAGGCGATCGCGATACTCATCCGTAATCTGGTCGCGGGATTTGCATTCGCGCCGCCACAGCAAGCCTTCCCAAGAGATTTCGACCAGATACTCATCATGGGTGTAGCCATCCGGAATGGAATAATTGGGAATGCGCGGGATTCCCATAATTTCGTAGGATTCCACCTTGTCGGCGACTTCGATCGTGGTGGCGATCGCCTCTTCAATCACATCGTCAGTCAAGTGATCGCGAAATAACTGCCGCATCTCATCCGCCGACTTCAAATATTCCGTACCGCTATAGCGCAAGCGCTTATCTTCCGAAATTAGCTTGCCTGTTTGAATGCACAACAGCGCATCGTGCGCCTCCACGTCATTGCAGGAAATGTAGTGAGAGTCGTTGGTACACAGGATTTTGATGTCTAGCTCACGGGCAATATTCACCACTTCCACATTCACAATCCGGTCTTCGGATGAGCCGTGATCCTGAAGTTCTAGATAATAATCCTCGCCAAACAGATCCTTGTACCATTGGGCAACGCGCCGCGCAATTTCGGGCTTGTGTTGCAAAATCGCTTGGGGCACTTCTCCCCCCAAACAGGCAGAGGTGACAATTAGCCCTTCTTTATATTGTTCCAGCACGTCTTTGTTGATGCAGGGACGCGCAAAAATTCCTTTGCCTTGGTAGCCTTGCAGGTTGGAAATGGTCGTCAGCTTGACCAGATTTTTGTAGCCTTGAGTGTTTTTTGCCAGCACTACCTGGTGATATTTGGGGCGACGCTCTTGCTTGGTAATATCGCCGTTGATCACATACATTTCGTTGCCAATGATCGGCTTAATGTTCCTGCCCTTGCACACCTTCAGCAGTTCGATCGCGCCATACATCACCCCATGATCCGTTAGGGCGATCGCGGGCATCCCCAGTTCCAAAGCGCGATCGATCAGTTGCGGCAACTGGCTAGCGCCGTCAAGCAGGCTGTAATCACTGTGAATATGAAGACCAACAAAGGACATAATGGCTCAGGCGATCGCAGGGTCGAACTTAGAATACTCGAAGTTAATCGCTATGACTAGCGTTTGTTGATAAGACGCAACCCTAAATGTAGGAAATCCTGAATCAGCGCCACAATCAAAAATTGCTCTATTTATGATCTAGCACGGATGTATTACTAAGATCCGATTTTCTTGAGTTCCTGGGTGCGATCGAACCGATGACGATACACTGAATTCAGGATGAACCGCGATCGTTTTAGGAAAGTATCCATGCTGGCAGACCTTCGCCTAATCACTGTGCAGGAATACCACCGAATGGCAGAAACTGGCATTCTAGATGCCGATGAGCGCGTGGAATTAATTGATGGATATATTTTCAAGATGGCTGCAAAAGGAACTGCCCATTCATCAGCCGTCACTCGCACAGAGCAACTGCTACGAAAGCTTTTGGGGAATCGAGTGTTGTTGCGCCTGCAAGACCCAATTCGGCTCAACAACTATTCAGAACCGGAACCCGATATTGCCGTAGTGCAGATCGATCCATTGGACTATGCAGACCACCATCCAACCGCATCAGAAGTTTACTTAGTGATTGAGGTGGCAGATTCTAGTTTTGAGAAAGACTGCGGGTTGAAGGCAAAAGCCTATGCGCGATCGCACATCCTAGACTATTGGGTACTCGACGTAACCGAACGCAAACTGCACGTCTTTCGATCACCCAGCCAAGACGGATATGAGAGCGAAACCGTGCTGCTAGAAGATGCCACCGTCTCACCGTTGCAGTTTCCAAACGCGATCGCGATCGTCCGAGATTTACTCCCGAAAGTTCGCGCTGATTGATTGGGATGTGTTGGGTGCGATCGCTCCGCTTAGTGAAAAACCTGATTCGCTATGCTTCACCAGCAAGGCGCAAAATCTCGGCGTAAAGTTGTGAACTGATTCTAAATCGTGCCTGAATTATGAGAGCGTCCACTGTTGGCTTGATCCTAGCAATGATCTCTCTATTTTTTGCCTCAAGCAGAACACCGACTAAACCAGTAATGTTCAAGCCCTCGTTGGCTGCAATTCTTCTGCCAAGTTGTTCATCAATCAGCAAGAGTTCTGCATCAAGCTCAAGCGCTAAGGCGATCGCCTCAGACTCGCCCGCATCAAGTTTTTCACCCCGAAGTCTTTCTACCGTTGTTGTATGATTAACCGTTTGAATGGCGATCCACGATTGATTGGGTATGGACGCTGCTTGAGTATAAACTGTTGCAACTTTTGCAATCTCATCAGCAACAGCTTGGGGAATGGTGATACTCCCGTATACTTGCTGCAATAGCGATAGTTGACCAATGGCTGCCAGATTGCTGATGGGCGAGGTATTGCTGACAACCGTCATAACCGTCCTAAACGTTGCAGAGTCGCGACATCGGCTTTAAGATCGTCAACATTATAATGAATACAGATATCACGACTCGCGATTAAATGTTGAAATTGAAGCAGGTTCATTTCCAAGAGATTGCTAGCCGTGCCGATGCTGATTTTCTGCTGTTGAAACAATAACAGCACAATTTCCTGCAATAACTCTTCCTCTGATAATCCAGAGGCTTCAAGAATCTTGTCGGGAATAACAACGCTCATAAAAGTTTGATTTGGCGATGCCTAACGGTT
>CASBQE010000014.1 GCA_949127665.1 Synechococcales cyanobacterium PMM_0083 | reverse complement strand
TTGCGACTGGAGATTTGGATACGCCGGGAACGCACGAAACACGCCTGTAAGAACTGCACTTTTTTCGACGACAACGACTACTTACCCTGTGCCCTACATCCCGACCTTGCTGCCCAAAAGGTAGGAGTAATCAATGAGTGTCGGGATTGGGAATTGATTGAACCAAAGGATTAATTCATGACTTCATCTTTGCAATCTGCTATCCGTGCGATCGATACGGAAAACGGCAGAATTTACAAAACTCCAATTGGCAACTTCCCAGGAGTCAACACGATTTTGGATGCGACCGAATCGGAAACAGACCGAGAAAAGCTGAGGCAGTGGCACCAGCGTCAGATAAAGCAACTGGGTGAAACTGAGGCAGAACAAAGCGCGATCTCAAGTCGGGTACGAGGAACAGCGATTCACGCTTTCATTGCTGACTTTCTGACGAATGGAATTGAGCCAGATGAATTACCGCTAGAGCTATTGCCTTACTGGAAGTCGATTCGCTGTTGGCTGAGAAATGTGGGTAAAAGCGCGATCGTCAGTCATGAAGCCTACGGTGGTGATCAATTGGCAGTTGAGCTTCCCGTATGGCATCCCCAGCTTGGCTATGCCGGGACGATTGATTGGGTTGGCGAGTGGGAAGTGGGAGACTGGTGGCTTGCTGACTTTAAGACGAGTAAACGTATCAAGCGGATTAGCTGGATGAATCGTGCACGATTGCAGATTGCGGCTTACCGATTGGCGTTCACGGCAATGTTTGACATTCCCATTTCTAAAGCCGTGATTCCAGTCATCTTGCCAGATCGTTCGGCTCAAATCTTTGAACTGACACCTGAGCAGTTAGCCTCAGACGAAGCGGGGTGGTTACAACGGTTGGAACTCTACAAAGCTCTACAAGGCACAACAGTTTAGATTTCTCATCCCTATTCCGCCCTGTTTTGGAGCATTGCTGGCTTTGGAACAGGACAATTTTTGAGTCGAACTCCTATGGTTGAAATCCTTGATCGGCTGTCAGCGTTGATGCTGTCAGCCCTGCTTCTAGCGACAATTGGATTTGCAGAGTGGCGTTCTTGGCGCGGTGACTTTGTGCCTGTTGCTCCCACTTCTGTTTCCAGGAAGTCAACCCCCTGCATTCAAGTTGAGAACTCTGCTGCCAAGATTTCGCGCTCAACCTTGACATGGTTAATTGATGTTCCAGTCGGCTCTGATGGGCAAGCTGTTATGAAACGCTTAGACATGCCCTATTGCTTTCTTTTCAACGACAACACCTTGACAAAGGCAGCTTATCCCTGTGAATGGGACCCTGCCACCTGGATTATCGTGACTTTCCAAAACCAGCAATATGCTGGCTACGACTTCAGTTTCAATCACAGTAGGGTCGATGAAAGACTCTAATCTCTAGACCTTAAAAGATTTTTTAGCGTCATGGCAATGAATAAACTAACGTTGGGAGATCATACCTTTTCTACAACAGGTCTCCATCCTGAAGCACGATTACTGATGGTGTTCATTATCGAACATCTCACTGACTTATCCACGAATCCCCGCACGGCTGGATTTGATGACAAACATCTAGGCATTATGGCAGATATTCTAGGACAGTATGCCGCTATGCAATGTTTGTTGAAACACAGCAACTAAAGGGAACATAGAGAACATTCAGATGGGTTCAACGTTAGGTCTCCAGTGCCTTCGTCGCCAGTCCTACCATCTCCCCCAATTTAGTTTCTCCCACAATGTAGATGTCGATGTTGACTTCTCCAACTTGATACACTTTCAACTGATTCAAACGTTGCTTGAGTACCACAACCAGTTCTTGGTAACGTTTCGCGATCGCCTTTTCTTCATCTCCAAACCAATCTTGTTCTTCTGTTGCGGCTGAAAAGAAATCGTCTAAATCTAGGATCTCAATCGGTGTTTCAAGTGAATGCCCTGTTAACTTCAAAAACTGTTCGTTCGTGAGTTGGTTGGATTGATTTTGCCACTGAATAATTTCAAACGGCGCGTCCGTTTCGCTAATCCACAATAAATCCTGGGTTAGCGTTTGCAGAACCGCGATCAGTTTTGAGGTTTTATCATCCATCAGCATTGGGTAAACCAGACAATTAAAGGCTACCTGTATGGTAGACAACCTGATTATCTGCCATCGGTAGGCATAAAATGCGAGTGGCAATCAATCAACCGCAGGAGGTACAATGGCGATCCCAGAAAAACCCGTAAAGCCCACAAAGTATCTAAATCGATTGAAATGGACAAGTTTCCTGTCCTGCCTGTTTGTGCTTGCGATCGCCGCCACCTCTCAGGCACGAAACTATGGCAGCATCCATCTGGTGATGGGCACCCCTAGCAGTACGCCTGATTCCACGAATCGCGATGATTTTTTGTTGATCAAACGTCAGTATGCAGTGTCCTATAACAGCACTAAGGGAACAGCAAACTGGGTCAGTTGGCAGTTAAATGCGTCATGGATTGGGGCTGTAGATCGCTGTAAAAGCTTTAGCCCAGATCCAACGCTGCCCCGTGGGTTTAAGGTGGTTACGCCTACCGACTATACAGGCAGTGGATTTAGCCGGGGACACATGACTCGTTCGGGCGATCGCACGGTGACTGCGACTGATAACTGCGCGACATTCTTGATGACCAATATAGTGCCGCAAACACAGGAAAACAATGAAGGTCCGTGGCTAGAGCTTGAGAACCTGTCAAAGGATTTAGCGCTGTCGGGTAAGGAGTTGTACATTATTGCAGGTCCACTCGGCGTGGGTGGAACGGGGCTAAAGGGCGAGAAGACCCAAATTGGCAAAAATGAGGTGACGGTTCCTTCCAGTTTGTGGAAAATTGTGGTGATTTTGGATAAACCTGGTATCCGGATGAAAGGAATCACGGCTAAGACTCGCGTGATTGCAGTGAATATGCCCAATACTCTGGGCATTAAAGCTAGCAGCTACAAAGAGTATTTGACAACGGTGGATGAATTGGAGAAACTGACGGGCTATGACTTTCTCTCGGATGTGCCGAAAGAGGTTCAAGATGCGATCGAAGCCAAAAAAGATGGCGAGTGATTTAGGAATGCATCACTTTCTCCCATGATAAATAGGCTTGCAGAAGAGGCATAATCAATCTTTTCCCAAAACACCTGTATTATTTAGGCTGACTAAAACTGATCTGCCTCAATGACCCGCAAACCTCACGATAGCTTTGCCAAGCAATATCTCAAGGGACTGTTGCAACCTCTGGGTGCCGCCGAAACCAGTCGGGATGTGTTCGGAGAAATGCAACAGGTTGATGTCTGGTTTGCCCCTGGTTCTGCCAACGAGTCAACTCGCCAAGCATTAGGAGTGCTGGGACAGATGGTGGCTAACCCCTGTTTGCTGAAACCCTTTCGCAATCAGGCTCCCAGCCTGGAAATTTGTGCTTGTCTGAGTAAGCTGTTTGTTCTGCAAGCTGAAGAACACCGTCGAGCCAAACGAGAAAAACAAAAACAATTGGAGGCGCAGCTACCCAAGTTATGGATTCTGGTTCCGACTGCTTCAGAGTCAGTACTGCACGGCTTTGGGGCTGAGCCGCTTCCAGAGTGGGCACCGGGGATATACTTTCTGCCAGCCCACTTCCATGCTGCCCTGGTGGTGATTCATCAACTCCCAGTTGTGCCCGAAACACTCTGGTTACGGTTGCTGGGTCGAGATAGAGTACAGGTACAGGCAATGACCGAACTGCTGAATCTGCCACCCAATCATCCGCTGCGGAATCCGGTGCTGGAACACCTGACAAAGTTGCAAGTAACCCTACGGAGCCGTCAAAATCTAAACAGAGAGCAAAAGGAGTTAGCGATGAATCTGGATGTTGTATATGAGCAATGGCGGCAGCAGACCCTTCAGCAAGGCAGACAGGAGGGTAAACAAGAAGGTAGACAAGAAGCTCTGCGGGAAGAAATTGTGGATTTGCTAGAACTCCGGTTTGGGGCTTTGGATGCTGAACTTTCTACCGTGGTGGAAAGATTGCTGCAACTTCCCAAGCGCGATCGCAGCCGTCTCCTATTACAACTGCCTAACCTGTCCCACGAAGAGTTGATTGCTCAGTTTAGAATGCGCGATCGCTAATTCGTTACGCCAAATCACCGAGCAAGTCATCATCATCCACAAATATCACCTCATTGCTTGCTTTTGTTGAGGGAACTTCAAGAGACACAATAGGTGCAGCCGCCTCAGCAGTAGGAATCAAACCGGCAGAAGATTGAATTTGACCTACAAGTGCAGCAAGCAACGTTTCCACATCGATCGCATTTCGAGCAACGGGCGATTGAATGCCAAATTCATCACACATCGTCTGCATCTGCCGTAGCAATGCTTGGACTGAAGTCTGAGCCGCTTCTTGGACTATTTGTGCATCTGCTTTTTGTGCCCTCAACGCATAGGGTTTCCAGAATGCCAGCAGTGCATCGGTTGCTCGTTGTTTTCCCTCCCGCTGTGAAAAGGTTTTCGACAAATTTCCATTCAGGTAGGCGAAGACGATCGCCAGAATCGTCCCAGATTCAACTTGGCAGATAAACTTGGAGCGTAATCGCCCAGTTTTGCGAGTTGCAGGCATAATTTCTGCCTC
>CASBQE010000013.1 GCA_949127665.1 Synechococcales cyanobacterium PMM_0083 | reverse complement strand
CTGCAACGTTTTGCACATTAGGGTAACCTGATTCATGGGGTTTCATCATCAGAATGTAGTAATTCTCATGAAACCCTTCTCTGCTCACCTTTTGCAAGCTTTTGTCCTGTACTAAGGTGAATCTGTAGTGAGAGTTTATGAACTTCGGGATGAAGCTAACGCTGTTGAGGACGAGGCGATCGCGGAGTTAGAGTCTATAATTTCAGGCTAGTGTAAAATAGTTCAAACGTATTCTGCTCCTCTTTGCATGTCAGAAGAAATTCAATTTCGTCATTACTTTGTTGATGAAGCAGGTGATCTCTCATTTTTTGATAAAAAGGGTCGCATCATCGTAGGTCAACCGGGAGCATCCAAATTTTTCATGGTGGGCGTTGCTCAAATCGCTGATCCAGAACAAGTTACTTGGGAACTAGCGGCACTTCGCTCTAGCCTAATGGCTCACCCACGCTACAAGAGCATTCCCTCAATGCAACCAGAAGCAAAAAAGACGGCAGTTGCCTTTCATGCAAAAGATGACTACACAGAGATTCGAGAAAAGGTCTTTGAGCTAATCCAATCCTTTGACATCAAAGTTTTCATAGCAATTCGCAGCAAGGCTGAAATTGCTGATACAGCAAAGACAGATTTTAAGATCTTGGGGAAAAAGCTTCAGCAAAATGCAATCTATGATGATCTGATCAAACGCTTGTTTAAAGGGATGCTTCACAAAGCAGATGTGATCCAAATTGCGATCGCCAGACGAGGCAAAGAAGCGCGTGAGGAAGCTTTAGAGCAAGCAATTAATCAAGCTCAAAAGAATTTTGAGGCTCAATGGAAAATTAGCTCAAATAGCTCAGTTCTTATAGAACCTGCGTATCCTTCTCAAGTCGCAGGCTTGCAGGTCATCGACTATTACTTATGGGCAGTTCAGCGGATCTATGAGCGAGAAGAGGAGCAGTTTTTTCGCCCACTCGCTAAAAAATATAGGTTGATTATGGATCTGGATGACAGACGCAATAAAGCTTACGGAGAGTGGTACAGCGATCGTAATCCATTAACGATTGAAAAGCTAAGAGGGGCTAGGTCTAAGTAGGGTTACTACTTGGACACACGGCATGAAGCCGACGTTCACCCCTCCATATACTAGTATACATTACGTAAAATCATCTATTTAAAGCTTTAATTCTAGCAATTTCGTGCCCATCTGTGGGAGGAAAAACTAGAAATATTGACCACTAAAGCTTCTGGGAAGGAATAATTGTCAATAAATAGTCCTGAAATCATTCACCCACAATGCTTTTGCGTTTCTTTGTCATGAAGATTTCCCAACAACCTCCAAGCGACTTCCCAACCAGGGACTTGCGGCATAACAAATTTATAAATGGATTCGATCGGGAACTTTTATAAAGGATCACTCATCTGAGGGGTGTGACCCCCTGCCCTAAAAAGATAGGATGATAATGACAGCTTGCTAACTGAATAATGGAGAACTTTTCGGATCTTACCTCGTTCCCTGTGTTGTAGATAGCATGACCCTTTTATAAAGTGTGACCCCCGCTAATGGAAAACTTCGCTTACACCTACTGGAATTGGAACAAAGAAATTAAGCAGGGCGCTACGACCCCGATCGCGTCTGGTGACTCAGCCAAAACAATCGAGAGCGATCGCGATTCCGCCAGCCAACCCCATACATGGCTATGTCCATCCATCCCAGATGATGTCAGCTTAGAATTTGATGCCCAATCTTGCCCCACCTATTTTTTGATGTAGTCTTTTTGAGCTATTAGTCATCGGTTTAGAGTGGTCGATACACTTGATAGTTCACGTTTGGAAAGATGTTATCGATCGCTTCCACCTTTTCCAACCAGCCTGAATCAATCTTGCTTTGCAAGATATCTTCGTAGAGCTTGTTGAATCGCATCAGGTGCGATCGCGTGCGCCGCACTGCATAGGGCACCATCGTTCCCGTCCGCATAATAAACGCCCAATCCGAAGACTGCGCCAGCAATAACTCACGCGCCGCCTGATTGAGTGCTTTACGCTCTAGCTCATCCACGGCTTCGCGCTTCGCCAATTCAATCATCCGCTCGGTTGCTTTGTGCAAATGGGGGTAGATCCACGCATTGGTTTCATTCAGCCAATATTCATGAAATCCCTTGTAGCCCCAGCTAGACTGTGCCGGATTGATCATCTGCTGAGTCGGATTCTCCCGCAGGTAGTCCGCCAGATGAGTCATTTCATAGCTGCCCTGATCAAACCAGGTTTTGCGGAACAGATAATCTAAAAACCAGGGACCTTCGTACCACCAGTGCCCAAACAGTTCCGCGTCGTAGGGCGACACGATAATGGGCTTACGCTGCATCATCCCATAGAGATGCTCCACCTGCCGCGCCCGATTCACCATAAAGTTGCCTGCATGTTCAGCCGTTTTTTCCCGTGCCCAGTAGGGATCGTATAATTCCTTGTCGCTCAACCCAAAGCCGCGCCCGGTAATTTTGTGATACTTAATGCCCACATTTTTCCGCTGACCGTTGGGCATGACGTAGGGCTTGATATAGTCATACTCCGCATCCCAGCCCAAATCGCGGTAAAACTCCCGATATTCTGGCGCACCGGGGTAGCCCACTTCCGATGACCACACCTGCTGAGATGACTCGTGATCGCGCCCAAAAGCTGCTACCCCAGATTGGGTGTAAACAGGGGCATAGGTGCCAAAGCGAGGACGAGGACGACCATACAAAATCCCGTGCCCATCGGTGAGAAAGTAGCGCACTCCAGCATCTGCCAGCATCCGCTCCACTCCCTCGTAATAACCACATTCCGGCAACCAAATGCCATTAGGTTTGCGTCCAAAGTTTTCTTCGTAATGCTCACACGCGACCTGAATTTGCGCCCACACCGCTTGAGGATACATTTTCATCAGCGGAAAATAGCCGTGGGTTGCGCCGCAAGTGATGATTTCTAAGTTGTTGCTGTCGGCAAACTGCTTGAAGGCTTTGACTAGATTGCCGTTATAGCGCTCCCAAGTGATGCGAACTTGGTTAAATTCTTTGGCGTAGTGTCCTGATAAGTACTTCAGATGCCCGTTGAACGCATTGCGCTCCGCTTCCAGTTCGGTGAGTTCTTCCAGCTTGGCAAGATGTTCGCTGTAACGCTCTTGCAAAAGAGGATCGAGCAACATGGAGATTAATGGCGGTGTCAAACTCATGGTGAGCTTGAAGTTTACGCCATCGCGCTTTAAGCCTTCAAAAACCTGAAT
>CASBQE010000012.1 GCA_949127665.1 Synechococcales cyanobacterium PMM_0083 | reverse complement strand
GCTTGGCAAAATTATTCATGGTCAAGTCATTTGATATGACATTGACCGTTAAGCGGTCAGGTCATCGATTCTGACCGCTTTTTTTGACCGATTGGTCTAAACTTCAGTTACGCGGCTGGTTTCTTGATGCCATTGCCTGCATTCGTTCTAAGGGAAAATCGGAAATAAAACTATCCCAGGATCTGGATTGTCCGGCACCGTTGTATACGTGCAATACACCACTAATCAGCCGGCTGGACACGATTAGGTCAAGCGCCCTAGCAAGATTGAGTGACTGAGTTAGCTCGTCTTGAGTCATTAATTTTTGTAAAAGAGCAATATCCCCAACAGCCAAGCTTGAGGGTTCGGTTAATTCCCTTATCTTAATCCTTAAGGGGATGCGCTTTCATCCCCTTAAGGATTAAGTGAAATGAAAATTATCAGCATTTTGAAGCAGGTGCTAGGGGTCATGGGTCAGATATGAATTTGAAACCCGAAATCTGAAACCTTTTTTCATGCAGTCAGCACTTTAAAAGTAAAGGTGCGCTACGACAACCCCATAACGCACCTGAAAGCCTGTATTTCTAGAATGAAGCCTACTTAACCATCGCAGGTTGAGACGTTTCGTCTACCATATGAATCCAGTCGGTGTGGTAGCTGCCGTCTTTATCCACGCGCTCGTAGGTGTGGGCACCAAAATAATCGCGCTGTGCTTGGGTCAGGTTTTGAGGTAGGCGATCGCGGCGGTAGCTATCAAAATAATCCAGCGAGGCGCTGAATGCTGGCACGGGGATGCCAACGGTTGCTGCCATTGCAACCACTTCACGCCATGCAGTCTGGCGATCGAGAATCGTTTGCTTGAACTCCGGAGCCAGCAGCAGGTTTGCCAAGCTGGGGTTCTGATCAAACGCTTTTTTGATTTTGTTCAAGAAGCCTGCCCGAATAATGCAGCCGCCTTTCCAAATCCGGGCACATTCACCCAAATCAAGATCGAATCCGTACTCGTCGGAGGCGCGTTTCAGCAGTGCCATTCCTTGGGCGTAAGAACACATCTTGGAGCAGTACAGCGCATCCCGCACTTTTGAGACGAAGGCTTTCACATCGCCATCAAAGCTGATGGCAGGACCTACCAATTCCTTAGATGCCGCAACTCGCTCCTGTTTATAGGAAGACATGATCCGGGCGGTGACGGCGGCAATAATCGTCGGAATGGGTACGCCTAATTCCATCGCACTATCCACCGTCCAACGTCCGGTTCCCTTTTGAGCCGCCGCGTCTAGAATTACGTCTACCAAAGCGGTGCCAGTGTCCGGATCGGACACCTTAAATACGTCGGCGGTAATCTCAATCAGGTAGGAGTTGAGTTCATCAGTGGTGTTCCACTCGGTAAAAACGTCATGCAGTTGCGCGGCGTTCAGTCCAGCAACACTTTTTAGTAGGTCGTAGGCTTCCGCAATGAGTTGCATGTCGCCATACTCAATGCCGTTGTGAACCATTTTGACATAGTGACCTGCGCCACCCGGTCCAATATAGGCAACACAAGGACCATCATCCACCTGAGCCGCAATCTTAGTCAGGATGGGTTCGAGATTGTCATAAGCCTGCTTTGTGCCTCCGGGCATCATGCTAGGACCGAGAAGTGCGCCTTCTTCACCGCCACTTACGCCCATGCCGATGAAGGTGAACTTATCAGCTTCTAGAGCTTTAGCACGACGTTCAGTATCGGTAAACAGCGAGTTGCCACCATCGATCAGCACGTCGCCTTCATCTAGCAGCGGTTTAAGTTGCTCGATCACGGCATCTACAGGAGCGCCTGCTTTTACCATGATCAAAATGCGACGAGGACGCTCTAGGGAGGCGACAAAATCTTCTAGGTTATAGGCAGCAACGCAGTTTTTGCCTTGAGCGCGAGTTGCCATGAATTGGTCAGTCTTCTCACGGCTGCGATTGTAGACGGAAATGGGAAATCCTTTACTCTCAACGTTTAATGCTAGATTTTCGCCCATAACGGCGAGACCGATTACACCAAATTGCTGTGCCATAAAACTCTCTGGTAATTCTGCAAAGTACCGGGACTCGTCCCCATTAGGTTAGACCAATCACAGCAGATTATCTAAAAAAATAATATTAAGCTGTTGCGCTTTTGACGGATGCATACTGAAACACATCTTTTTTAAAAGATATTGTCTCAGTCAAGTCGATGGATTTTGTTGAAATGGTTTTGATCGCGATCGCACTATAACTCGCAAGCATTATCATAAATGCCTCTGTAATCAGATACTCTAGTCAACCGATAGGTGATGATTCTTTAGCTAAACGGTAAGGGAATGCCTGTATGACCCTCTCATTTTCGGTAATCGTGCCTGTCTATAACTGTCAGGATTCGGTGGTTAGAACGTTGCAAAGTATTGAGCAAAGCATTCAGTACTTTTGCCAAAATCCCCCTATGGGCGCTGAGGTCATGGCTGAAGTTATTCTGGTCAACGATGCATCGAGCGATCGCACCCTAGAGGTTGCCACGCAATTCATGCAAACGAACCCCCAGCGATTTATTGTGGTTAATCATCAAGCCAGTCAAGGGTTAGCGATCGCTCGCAATACGGGCTTCAAGTATGCCAAAGGAGAACTAATCTTTTTCTGCGACCCCAACAGTTTCTTCTCCCTGCCCCACATTTTCGCCTGCATTCTGTGCTTGCAGCAACCCAACCAACCCCCTAGCGAACAGGTGGGAGCCGTTCCCCTTGACACAAAACTGGTTCAAGAAAACCAATATCAGATCGTCGTGCCGCCCTACGCCTTGGATGCAGTGCAAACGGGAATTCAAAGCAGCAATGCTAGCGCATCGGTAAAATCTCTACAAAATCATAGTTTGAGCAATCTCTGTGTCAAACGAGAATGTCACGAGTTTCTGGAAGGTTTTTTAAATTTGCCACCGCTCCATGAAAACGGCAAAGAAGTCTCTGCTTATCATCACTGGCTAGAGCAGTTTTTTCTGGTCGGAAAACTCGCGGTTAAAACCGTGGAAAGCATCAAATCAGCGTCACAGTTGCCCGGAATGATTGAGCTTGTGCAGACTGGGCAAAATGCCGTCGCAGTTCCACAAAGTGTTGTCATTGAAAGCAGCAATGCTCAAGCGATTGAAGCGCACTCCCAGCGACTCTTTCAAAAAGCAACATTTTTCAACAAACAAGAGCAAGCGAGACTTTTTAAGATCTATCGAACCTACGTCAGCACCATTTCCTTAGAAGATCACGCGGTTTCTTGGGAAGCGGCTCGATATTTATTCCAAGCGGTACAAGAAGCAAAGCCCAAAAGAATCTTGGATTTAGGCAGCGGCTACAGTTCGCTCATTTTTAGAACCTATCAGGCAAAGTTTGCACCAGAAACCACCGTGGTGTCCGTAGACGATGATGCCGAGTGGCTGGAAAAAACCAAAGCCTTTTTGCAGGCGAATGACATTAGCACCAAGCATTGCATTACCTGGGAAACGTTTTCAAGTGCCTATGCCGATCAATCCTATGACTTCATTTTGTATGACATGGGCAACATGTATATCAGAGCCGAGAACCTCACCAAGATCGTGGATGTGATGGAGCCAACTGGCTGCCTGATTATTGATGATGTGCATTTTTCGTTTTACGCCATGGTCGTGTTTGAGGTGATAGGCAACTATCGCCTCCGGTTGCAGTCCCTTAAACAAGAAACCTTGGATAAATATGGTCGCTATGCGGTGAAGGCAACTTATATTTGAATCTACAGGAAGGTGCGGCGTGACGAAAAACAATGCAAAACTTAAAGACTGAAAATCGAAAGCGTTTTCACAGAGTAGAGTGATAGGTAGTTGTTCAGCACAATGGAAACCGGACAATGCTGGCGTATATTCTTGCATTCATGATTGGCTCAGGTAGCTTTGCTTTATACATGGCTGCCTTCTTTTTTCCAGAAGTTCATCGCAAAAATGACTTTATTTGGAGCGGGGTCGGGCTGTTTTACGCGCTAGTGCTGTGGGTTTGTGCTGAACGGATTACAGGCGGCGTGCTGCTAGGACAAACAGCTAGTGTGGCGCTTTTAAGCTGGCTGGGCTGGCAAACATTTTTGCTGCGGCGGCAAGCGGCTCCGCTGGATCAGCAAACGCCGCTGCCGACGGCGGATGACGTGAAAGCATCGTTGATTGGGTTGACAAGCCTTGAAGGGCGATCGCAAGTGACAGGGCAGGCTTCTCGCTTGCTGACTCAGGTGAAACAGGGTGTGCAAGGCGCTGTTGCGGGTGTGACTTCCCTGAAGCGATCGCCGACTCAAACCGAAACCTATGTTCCCCCGAACCTAGAGGAATTTGGCACAGCAGGACAGGACGCGATCGCCCGGTTTGCCAAGGCTGCGATTCCTGAAGCTCAAACCATTCAATCATCCCTGGTTAAAGTTGAGGACGCGATGCACGGAACGATTCCTGCGAGAATCGCTGATGTGACTGAGCCAGGAACAGCTAAAAATCTTGCAGATGCGACCGAAGCGGCAACAGAGGCAGTGTCAAAGACCGTGACGGAATCTGCTCAAACGATCAAGAAAGCAATCTCGCCCGTTGCTGAGCAAGTGACTGAAACGGCTGCTGAAAGTGCAAAAGGATTGGGTGGACTATTTCAGGGATTCAATCAAAAAAATCAGAAAAAAGAGAGCAAGCCAGTTTATGTCCGTAAGCAGTTTCGCGAAGAAGCCGCTGCGACTCCCGCAAAGACGAGTAAGAAGCCGTCAATCAAGGATAACCAGCGAAAGGACGGGAAACCAGCCGCTAAGCCAGTTTACGTGCGGAAGCAGTTTCGAGAAGAAATCACTCCTGAACCTACTCCCGAACCTAAAGAATTCGTAGAAGACAAGATCGCAGCAGTCAGAGATCCCATAACCAGTAACCGTTCAGAAGTGCCACCCGCGATCGCCCCCACTAGCGAAACAATTACTGAAGCAGTCATGTCAGATTTGTTAGGCAATGCTCCTGTAAAGATTTCGGCGGAAGAAATTGTGGAAGACTTGCTAGAAGATATTTCTGCTCAAGAAGGAACCCTGATTTTAGAAGCGACTGAAATTATTGAAGTGGCGATCGCGTCTGATGGTGTAGAGATGGAACCTATTACCTGGGTTGCTGAACTGGAGGACAACACCACCACTGCCTCCCCGTCGCACCCATCCGCCTAAAGCAGTGTTTGGGCAACTGAGATGATTAGCTATCAATTTCCGCCTGATTTTCTCTGGGGCACGGCAACTTCCGCCTATCAGATTGAAGGCGCAGCCAAAGAAGGTGGACGCAAGCCGAGCGTTTGGGATGTGTTCAGCAGTATTCCGGGGCGCACGGTGAATGGCGATACTGGAGCCATTGCCAACGACCACTATCACCGCTATGAAAGCGATGTGAAATGGATGGCGGAACTCGGCGTGAAACACTATCGCTTTAGCATCGCTTGGTCACGGGTGATTCCTGATGGGCGCGGTCAGGTGAATGAAACGGGGGTAGATTTTTACCGGAGGCTCTGCGATCGCCTATTGGAAAATGGCATCACTCCTCACGCCACGCTGTTTCACTGGGATAGCCCCCAAGCTTTAGAAAGGCGATATAGATCTTGGCGCAGTCGGGAGATGGCAAAGGATTTTGCCGACTATTGCACGGCTACAGTCCACCGCCTGGGAGATCGCGTTACCCACTGGATGACCCTGAATGAAATCGCCTGCTTTACTCATCTTGGCTATGACGTGGGTAAGATACCAGAAATGGCTCCTGGCTCTCGCGTCTGGCGCAAAAAAGACGTATGGCAAACCTCCCATCATGCGTTACTGGCACATGGATTGGGCTGTCAGGCAATTCGTGCCGCCTCGCCTCGTCCCTGCTCCGTTGCTTTAGTCGATAATCCTGCAATCACCGTGCCACTAACAGAGTCCCCAGCCGACATTGCCGCCGCCCAGCAAGCCTTTCGGACTAACTGGGTCAATGGAGGCATCATTTTTCCCGCATTAACGGGGCGCTATGACGAAGTACTTTTGCAAAGCTTAGGTAGAGAGGCACCTGCGATTCGTTCGGGCGATCTGGAAACAATTCATCAGCCTTTGGATGTGTTGGGGCTAAATATTTACACCGGAAGCCACGTTCGCGCCAGCCAAAATGCACCGGGCTATGAGTATGTAAACTATCCCAAGGGCTACCCACGGATGCATATGCCTTGGCTCTGGGTCGTGCCAGAGTCAATCTACTGGGCAGTGAGACACGTATCACATGTGCTAAAGCGTCCAGAACTGCCGCTGTTAATTACTGAAAACGGCTGCGCTGCCCAAGATGAATTGACACCGCAGGGTGAAATTTTAGACAGCGATCGCATCCTATATCTACGTCAATATTTACAATCTGCCCATCGTGCCGTTGCGGAAGGCTATCCACTCAAAGGATATTTCCTCTGGAGCCTGATGGATAACTTTGAATGGGCGTGGGGTTGCGATCGGCGCTTTGGCATTCTTCACAATGACTTCAAGACCCAGCAGCGCACACCCAAAGCCAGTTTTCACTGGTATGCCCAATGCATTCGGCAGAGTCGCGTAGTGTGATGGAGACAACCAGCTAAAACTTTGGAGCGGTGCCACTTTCTTTGAAATATGAGAATGCTATTTACAATCGCCCAACTTTCTTTACAAAAGCTCAAGTTGTTGTTACATTGTGTACATGAGGAGCGAAAGCGACTCAATACATAACCAAATCATTTAGCACTTATCAAAACCATGACAACAACCTTGCAGCGCGTCGAGCGCCAATCGGTATGGCAGAGCTTCTGCGAATGGGTCACCTCTACGAATAACCGCCTGTATGTAGGCTGGTTCGGCGTATTGATGATTCCTACATTACTATCTGCAACCATCTGCTTCATCATTGCATTCATCGCAGCACCTCCCGTAGACATCGACGGCATCCGTGAGCCTGTTGCAGGCAGCTTGATGTTTGGCAACAACATCATCTCCGGCGC
>CASBQE010000011.1 GCA_949127665.1 Synechococcales cyanobacterium PMM_0083 | reverse complement strand
TAGACGATTTAGCAGCCTATAGCGCGATCGCCTGTGGTCCCGGTTTAACCACTGATGCAGGTGCTGTCGTGCAGCGCGTATTGGACAGCGATCGCCCCTTACTGCTAGATGCCGATGGACTTAATTATCTCGCCAGTCTAGACCCGATGACGACATTGCAACAGCGATCGGCAGCAACCATTCTTACGCCCCATTGGGGCGAATTCAAACGCTTATTTCCCGATCTAGCTGAAGATTCAATCTGTCGGATCACCGCCACTCAGCAAGCCGCAACCCAAACCGGGGCGATCGTCTTGCTCAAAGGTGCCCGTACCATCATTTCTGACGTGCAAACAACCTGGATCAATCCCCACAGCACACCCGCCCTTGCCCGTGGCGGCAGCGGCGATGTCTTCACAGGCTTACTCGGCGGACTCCTAGCCCAGCAATCCGCATCTGACAGGCAATTACCTCTCGCCTCTCACCTCTCGCCCCTCACCTCACTCGTCCAATCTGCAACCTGGTGGCACGCCCAAGCCGGAATTTTGGCAGCGCAGAAACGAACAGAATTAGGCGTAGATGCTTACACATTGACCCAGTACTTATCGCAGATTTGGCAGACGCTTTGACCTTAAGGCGATCGCGGGTAGGCGATCTTTAATCTTGATCACGTCCTTCTGCCGATTGCACTTCAGGCGGTGACGGTATCACTAGAACCTTATCCACCCGCGTTCCATCCATATCCATCACCTCAAACCGAAACCCGGCTGCCTCAAAAAAGTTTCCTGATGTAGGCACTCTGCCCAGAACCGCCATCACAAAGCCACCCAGCGTATGATAATGCTCATCTTCTTCTTGGGGTAGCGTCTCTTGCTCCAATAGGTCTTTCAATGGCTCAATTGGCAACAAACCATCTAGCAACCAAGACCCATCTTCCCGACGAATGATTTGGGGTTCCTCTTCATCTTCGACGGATGGCAATTCACCGACGATCGCTTCAACCAAATCATTCAGCGTCACCAACCCTTCGATGCCGCCATATTCATCCGTAATTAATGCAATATGAGTGCCCGATTCTTGAAAGACTTCCAACACTTTCAAGGCACGGCTATTTTCGGGAATATAAAGGGGCGATCGCAACAAGGTTTTGAGATCGACGGGTGCTTGCGCCAATTGCAAAGACAAGATATCCCGTGCCCTCACAATGCCCAAGCAATTATCCAGAGTTCCCTCCGCTACCGGAAACCGAGAATAGGTATTTTCTAGAATTTCTTGCTGATTTTCTTCCCAGGGTGCCTCAATATCTAGCCAGGAAATCGCCGTGCGCGGAGTCATCAAGGTTTTGATGGCGCGATCGCCCAAGCGAAACACCCGCGACACAATTTCCTGTTCCGATTCCTCAAACATCCCCGCTTCAGTGCCCTGCTCAATCAGCACTTTAATCTCTTCTTCAGTCACACCAGGCTCATCCGATGCCTGAATATCGAGCAGCTTCAACAGTCCATCTGTTGAGGCACTCAGCAAATGCACCACGGGGGACATTAAGATAGACAGCGATCGCATCGGACCCGCCATGCTGCAAGCCAGTTTTTCGGGATTGTTGAGCGCGATCCGTTTGGGCACCAGTTCGCCGATAACCAATGACAAATAGGTAATCGCACTCACTACCACAAGAATACTGAGCGGCTTGCTGTAGGGCGAGAGCAACGGAATGGTCGTAAAAGTTAACTCCAGCCGTTGAGCCAGAGTTGCACCCGCAACCGTACCGCTGAGAATGCCAATTAAAGTAATGCCGATTTGAACAGTAGAAAGAAAATTATTGGGAGAGCCTGCCAGCTTCAGCGCCAGACGCGCCCTTTTGTCACCTTGTTTGACCATCTGCTCCAACCGGACTTTCCGGGCGGAAAGAATCGCAAGTTCCGACCCTGAAAAGATACCGTTGGCGATTATCAGCGCAAAAATGAGAACAATCTCGGTGGCAACAGAAGACATACTGGAAAGACTTTTACTCCAAAGACTACATTCTACGCTCTTCAGCATAGGGCTTCTGTTTATCTATCACCGCATATTTCTTAGATGTTTGAGACAGTGCGGTTTATTTTTCGATTCTTTCCATAGTACACTCAAGACGATTTTCCGGGTTCCAAGTTGATAAACGGCAGCGCTCCATTACCACCCATCACCTGCGGAAACTTGCCATCCCACTTGTCGATCGCCTGCTTTTGCAGTAGTTCTGGAGTTAATGTTTCTCGCAGCAACCGCTGTGCTTCTGCCAATCCCTTTGCCCGATTCACATCCGCTTCTGCTTCCTGCTCCGCTTCTTGAGCAATGTACACTGCTCGTTGGGCACGTTGCTCAGCAATTTGCTTTTCTTCCACCGCTTTAGAAAACTCAGTCGAAAAGGTGAGATCGACCACGCTGGTATCCAGCACAATAATCCCGTATTTTTGCAGCCGTTCTCCCAAGGCAACATCAAAATCCTGCTTCAATTCATCTCGCTTGGTAATTGCCTCTTCTACGGTGCGTCGTGCGGCAGCGATTTTGAAAGATTCCTGCGTTTGAGGGGCAATAATTTTTGAAACGATATTTTGCAACGACCCTTGGGTGCGGCGAATATTAACAACCTGCACCGGATCAAGCCGGAAGTTGATGGCAAAACTGGCAGTCAACTGCTGCAAATCTTTGGTGGAGCTTTGAGCGGGAACTTCAAACTTTTGCACCGTTAAGTCATACATATCCACCCGTGAAATCAGCGGTGGCTTCAGGTGAATGCCTTCTAGCAAAACTCCGGCTCTTGCCTTTCCTAAAACACTCAGCACTCCCGCTTCGCCCGGATTGATCACGACATAGGCATTTAGCCCAATCAACAAGGCGATCGCCGCTAGAAAAAGCAGCGCGGTGGTCTGCCAGTTTGTTTGACTTTTCATAGGAGATTCTTATTACCACATCCGTTTTTGACATATTCCCAGTGTAGGTCTTGTCTCTCCGTTTCCAAGTTCATAGCGCGACAGAATATAGCCTGTACTCTGATCTCTACGATTGAACGGATACCGAATTTGGAAGTACATCCGTCCGTCATCTCCTTGAATAGCGTCTGGAGCGTTCAGCAATTCGACCTGATCGCCCTGTGTCAAAGTGCCAGAAGATCCACCATTCATGGCAGGTCGATAATACAAAGCGATCGCTCGCCCTGCAACAACCCGCCGACAGTTAGAGTTACGCTGAGCCAAGTGCAAATCCAGCGATCGCCCTTGTGCCGCTGTCCCCGCAATCGGATCTCCCGCGATCGCTGGAAAAAAGCTGCCCAAAGCGGCGATCGCGCTCAAACATGCCGCCCCAATCAATCGCCTTTTCATTCTTGGTCTTTCCATAAACGATACCAAGCTAAATAGAACTACGAAGATAGACGATTCATTCTACAACAACTAAATTTTGCAGAAATTGTTTAGCAACGAAGGGCGATTTCTGAGCCTCACATTCTTAAAAAGAAGTTCTTTTAACTTAAATTAGGCTATGCAGAAGTTCTGTCGCTTCGAGCAGATTCCCACAGCTACCGCGCTAAAATTTGATTCAAAACGAAGTTCTCTATGCTGACTGAACAAAACAAAGCGATCGTTCTCCAATTCTACAAAGCCTTCGACGATCGCAAAATAGAACAAGCCTTGGATCTTTTGGCTCCCAATTTTATTGCGCATCTAGCAGGAGTGCCCCAACCATTGGATGGAGAAGGGTTTAAGCAATTTGGGATGTCCTTTTATTCAGCCTTCAGTCAGGGACAACACAAGTTTGATGAGATCATCGTTGCAGGCGATCGCGTAGTGACCTGCGGAACATTCACAGCGACCCATCTCGGAGAATTTCAGGGTCTTCCGCCAACAGGCAAGCAAATTAGCTTGTCGATCATGCACATTGATCGAATTGAAGATGGAAAAATCGTGGAGCATTGGGGACAGGGTGATGCACTTGGGCTAATGCAGCAATTGGGAATCGTCTTCTTGCCAGGTCCAAAGTTGTTCCCGCACATTTTAAGAGGCATAATATCCAAATTTGTTTAAGAGTTGGCAAAAAACCGAACCTAGCGCGTGATTAACCTCGACACGAATACCGCGATCGCACTCATTGCCGAAGGGTCTACCGTTCGCCATCAGCTAAGGGCGTTTGTTCAAGACCAGCAACTGGTTATGGCACAAACTGCTTTCGATGAGTTCGTCAATATTGTGCAGTATTCAGGCGGTAGCTCAGAACAGGCAAGAGCCAATCGCTTCTTGCAACGAGTCACTGTGGTTTCAGACAAGCCTTCGATCGCAGCCCAAGCGTTACAGCCAACGCGGAGTTTAGACCCCAACGATATAATTATTTTAGGTACGGGTGACCACCTAGGAATTATCACCATGACGGCTGATGCAAAAGCAGTTCGAGCCGCTAGTGCCCAAGGAGTTGATTTCAACGTCTATCTTCATCTTTCTTATCCATTGACAGGTCGCTGAATAATGCAAAAAACTATTCCAGCCCATCTCGTCACTACCTATCAGTTGCTTCAGTGTGCATTTCCTCAAGGCATTGAAAATCAAGAGTATCTGCCGTTGCTGTCAATTCTCTACGAGCAAATGTCCGATCGCAGTTTAGCGCAGGCGATCGCTGAATTTACAGGCAGGGAGTATCACATTATCTTGAATGATGTTTACCGCGTTGGAGTCATGGCAGGGTTCTCAGCCGAAGTGATGGATGCAATTAAACAGAAGTTAATTCATTGTGACTATGAGAAGTGGTTGGTAGAAGAGTCGTCTCCATCAGTGATTTAACAACGCTCAATCATCCAATCCGCATTAAATCTATCTGTTAGGTTTAAGAGGAGATCTGACGTGGGTGACCGATAACGATAGTAGGAACCATTCGGGCGGTTTTTCTATCTATGATTGAAGCCTGTAGTGAATGGGAAAAGCCTTGGTATCTGATTCGACGTTTCAAGAACCGCTGCACAAATTGCGATCGCTGACGATCGCTTGGAGTCTCGTGGTTTTGACAGCCACTGCCGATATCGCGATCGGTGCCTGGAGCCACAGCCTAGCGCTGATTGCCGACTCTGGACATCTGTTTGCTGATGCTGCTACCTTTGGGCTGTCGGTGATTGCAGCCTGGTGGATGAGTCGCCAAAAACAGCCTTCTACAGGCACTTCTCGCCTAGAAGCGATCGCTGCGTTAGTCAATGGCTTGGGACTGCTGAGCATTTCGGCAGAGTTGCTGTGGTCTGGGCTGCATCGCTTGGGCGGAGCGGCTCCAGAGATTTTAAGTGTACCCATGATCGTCATGGCGGGCATTAGCTTAATTGCCAATGTCATCAACGTGCGGTTGCTGCATGGACACAGCCATCAAGATCTGAATGTTCATGGTGTGTTTTTACACTTGCTAGGCGATTTGTTTAGTGCGATCGGTGTGCTGCTAGCCGCGATCGCCGTCTGGCTCTGGCACTGGACTTGGGCAGACTCCGCTGTTAGCTTGT
>CASBQE010000010.1 GCA_949127665.1 Synechococcales cyanobacterium PMM_0083 | reverse complement strand
TTGGGCGGCATCATTGTAGGTGTGGAACCACGAGTGGATTCGGTTTCTAGTGGACTGAGATCTGCGATCGGCAGAGATCCTAGCACCTCTATCCACGTTGAAGCGTTTTATCAGTATCGCCTCAGTGACAACATCGCGATTACTCCAGGTGTGGTGTGGCTAACGGCTCCCGACCATAACTCTAGAAACCAAGATGTAGTGATTGGCACTGTTAGAACGACCTTCACGTTTTAGAGCCGCATCAGAGCGGATTATTTGTAGCAGCAGGCATAAAATCTGTCGCTTCGGATTGAAGACATCCATGAGTCAACTATTTTTGGATGGGGATGGGTGGATGCGTGGATAGCACTCTACGCCATGCCTCAACCCGCTTCCATCGGGATTAAAGAGAACTCGTAGCGTCCTTTGCCCGATTGCTTTGCTCGGTACATGGCGCTGTCTGCTTCTTTTAATAGAACTTCTAGATCAGGTGCCTGGTGGGGATAGAGGCTAATGCCCACACTGCTGGTGATGGAGATCAGATGCCCGTCTAGTTCAAATGGTCTAGCCAGCGTGGTCAACAGTTTGGTTGCAACTCTAGCCGCATCCTGTGAACTAGGAATTCCAGGCAGGATAACGGTAAACTCGTCGCCACCCAGCCGCGCTACTGTATCACTGCCGCGTAAACAGCCCGTCAGGCGACGCGCCACGGCTGTGAGCAATAAGTCGCCGATGTCGTGCCCTTTGGTGTCGTTAATTTGTTTGAAGCCATCTAAATCTAGAAAGAGCAAGGCAAGCAATTGTTCTTTTTCTTGCGCCCAGGCGATCGCCTGTTCCAATCGTTCGTGAAATAGCTTGCGATTGGGTAAGCCTGTGAGGGAATCGTGATTGGCAACATGGCTGAGTTGGGTTGCAGAGCGTTGGAGTTCCGCGTTGGATCGCACCAGTTCAGCGGTAGTGCGTTTGAGTTCGTCTTCCATCCGTTTACGCTCGGTAATATCTCGAATGATGCCGACCAAAAACCGATTCCCTGCCGCATCTTTATGCAGCGATCGCTTGGTTTCGATGTGGTGAGTGAAACCGTTGCGATCGGTGAAGGCTTCTTCGTTATGACATTCTTGCTCGGTGCGAAACACCATATCATCTTGCTGCCGAAAAACATCGGCTTCCGCTTCTGGAAAAACATCGTAGTCTGATTGCTCGATTAGTTCTGCAAGCGGATAGCCCAAGAGCCTTGAGAATGCTTGATTCAGCACGACCCATTGATAGTTTCGGTCTTTTACAAAAATCGGGTCAGGAATCGTGTTGATAATCGTATTGAGAAATTCTTTAGAGCGTCGCAATTCCTCCTGCACACGGGCGATATGGGCAATAATGACGATCGCCGATGCGGTCATGGTTATTAGCGGCGGCACGACTGGAATCCACCAGCCGATGAGCAAGGAACCGCAGGCAATCAGCACTAAGCCCGTTCCGGCGATCGCAATTCCTACAGCAGACAAGCGAGGCGATCGCAGTTGCCAGCTAATTCCTGCCCCCACGGCTGCCCAGGCGAAAATCCACAGCCATTCCAGCGGGTCTGTCCAGCTATTGATCAACGTCCGTCCGTCTTTTGCCGCGCCAATAATTTGACTAATTAAGTTGGCGTGAAACTCTACGCCTGCAATGGGTCGCGGTGCCCCAATCAACTGACTGCTATAGGATGTGAAGACAAAATCGTTGACGCTAACGGCGGTGTAGCCGACTAATACAATGCGATCGCGAAACACTTCCGGCGACACTTTTCCAGCGAGTACCTCTGCAACCGAAACTTGCCGAAAGCTATTGGCAGCTCCACGAGGATTGAGCAAAATCTGATAGCCCCCATCATCCGACAAGATGTAAGCTCCATCGTGAGCAGTATATCGACGAAAGATTGCACTGCCTAGCTGCAAATTGCCCGACTGATCGGCGGCAGTTTCAGGCTTGATGCCCTGCATTTGCAAATACTTGAGCGCCAATACTAATGCGAAACTTTGACGCGCCGGACGCTGATCTTCCTGATTCCAATATAGTAAGCCTCGTCGCACTTTCTCATCTTGATCATGCACCAAGTTATTAAACCCAACTTGATTCAGCCGCTTCAGGGTAAGAGGGGCTGGAACTTCTGGATTGTCTTGATCGGCAATGTAGTGGATGCCAATTAAATTGGGGTTCTGCTGATAAGCTTGCAGCAAGGCTTGGTGTCCGGGTTCAATGGGCAAGTCTCGATAAACATCTAAGCCGATCGCAGCAGAACCAGCAGTTCGCAACATTTGCAGCAGCTTAGCCAATTGGGCATCGGGGATGGGATATTTGCCAATGCGCCGCAGATCTGCATCATCAATCGTGACTATGACAATGCGATCGTCCCTCGGCTCAGGGGGACGCAGGCGAATCATGTAGTCGTAGGTTGCGAGTTCCCAGCCTTGCAGCAGTCCCGTTAATCGCACAGCAATGACACAGCTAGTCACGCCCAATGCCGTCAGCACGACGCGATGTCGATTCCGGGTGACTTTGTGGAGACGTTTCAAAATGCCTTGATACTTATCGAACGCCATAGTGTGTTCCAATCCACAAAGAACCTTACAACATAACCTACAAAAATTAGCCTATAAAAGTGTGGAGATGCCCGGTTGATGAGACTGTAAATGTAACAGTTATCAGGATGCCCTATATAGAAATGACAGTAACCTGTAAGCGTGAATAATTTATCAACTCATCATGATGCCCTGATCGCGATCGCTAATTGCTATTCAATGGTTCCAGGTTTTGGGATTGGCTGGAGTTCAAGCCGCCATCAGCTTTTTGTGGGTTATTTACCTACGCTTATCCTTTTAGTTTCGTCCTGATGATCATTTTGGGAACCGCCAAATTGGCACCATTCCGCCCACTGTCAGCGCTTTAGGCTGCGCGATCGCTGTTCTCGTCGCTGGCTGCTGCATTGCTATTTATCCGAACAGGCTTGTGCGTAGCCACGGTTAATTGCTTGAGTTCAGCCTTGTGAGGTTGGAGGGGAATTTGAATGGTGAACTCAGTGCCTTGCGGCACAAAAGACTCCGACAAAAAATGATGGAATACCGTGGGCATCACGTTCCTTCCTTGTTAAGCAATGTCAACTTGTAGTGTGCCCTTGAGATTGAAGAAATTGCCATACTATTTTGTCAAAGCTACTCGCTCTGTTTAAAGATGGGTTACGGTGATGCCCATAGCCAGATCTATTAGTCATCATCTTCCATTTCCCTTCTCTGTTTCAATTTCCGAAATAGCGATGTCAAATCTTGTAGAGACAGGCTAGGCTATCGTTAACTTTTCAACCTTTTAAATATGGTGAAAGACCTGGCAATTTCTACTCATGGGCTGACCAAGCAGTTCGATCGCCACCGGGCGATTCATGAAGTTGATCTAAACGTCGAAGTGGGTGAGGTGTATGGGCTAATTGGACCCAACGGGGCAGGCAAAACTACCTTAATTCGGCTGCTTGCTGCCGCCGAAGATCCAACAACGGGCGAAATCTTTCTCAATGGAGAACGCCTGCTGCGAGATCAAAGCAATGCTCAACTCAAACGGCATATTGGGTATCTGCCTGACGATTACCCGCTCTACGATGACCTGAGCGTTTGGGAGTATCTCGATTATTTTGCCCGTCTCTATCAGTTGCGAGAACCCCGTCGCACTCAACGCCTGCGAGAGGTACTGGATTTAGTGCAGCTAAGCCCCAAGCGCAGCAGCCAAATTTCTACGCTATCTCGCGGAATGAAGCAGCGGCTGAGTTTGGCACGAACGATTATTCACGAACCGCTGTTGCTGCTGCTGGATGAACCGGTTTCTGGGCTTGACCCGATCGCGCGGATGCAGTTTCGCGAAATCGTTAAAACCTTGCAAGAAGCAGGCATGACAATTTTGATTTCCTCCCATGTACTCAGCGATTTGGCAGAACTGTGTACTTCCGTTGGCATCATGGAACTGGGCTATTTGGTGGAAAGTACGTCTTTGCAAAATCTGTACAGCCGCCTCAGCCGTCAGCAAATTATCTTGGCGACCTTGGGCGATCTAGATGCGCTCAGGTCAGAACTTCGCCAGCATCCTGACGTGGAGAATATTGAGATACTGCCGGGAAGTCCGCGACTGCGAGTGGAATTTTCGGGTAATGCTGAAGCGGGAGTCACTTTATTGCGATCGCTGATTGCAGCCGGAATTCCGCTCTCCGAATTTCAACCCACCCAAGAAGATTTAGAAACCATCTTCCTCAAACTAGGACATCAACAAGCTTCGTAAAAGGTAGACATCCCGTTTCGGCTACGCTCAACGCACCCACCGCGATCGCTAGTTTTTATTCACCCTTCACCCTTCGACATTCGCAACTCGTCCTTCTCTTTTGGAGCCTCCATCATGCTTCCCAACCTCCTACTATCCTTCTCAGACTGGAATCCGCAGTTTTTTCGAGAAGTTAAAGGTCGCCTCAAAAATCGCAACCTGACTCTCACAGTTTTGTCTTCCTTGTTGGTTCAGGTTGCCCTGCTGTTTTACTTTTGGGCAGCTCTCCCCACTCCAAAAATAACGACCTCTAGCCACTATTGCACGGGCAAAGAAACCTACGGTTGGAACGATTGTGTGCTGGATGCTCAAGGTCATGTTTTAGTCAATTGGCAAAATTGGTGGGCAGATGAGTTTCAAGCCCTCACCTGGATGTTGCCGTTTATTTTGCTAATCGCAGGCGTATATTTGCTGATCAGCGACTTGGCAAAAGAGGAACAACGGGGCACATTAAACTTTATTCGCCTCAGTCCTCAAACCAGTCAAACAATTTTAATCGGTAAGCTGCTAGGAGTGCCGCTGCTCGTTTATCTAGGAGTATTGCTGGCAGTGCCGCTGCATTTGTGGTCAGCGGTTCAC
>CASBQE010000009.1 GCA_949127665.1 Synechococcales cyanobacterium PMM_0083 | reverse complement strand
TATTTAGCCAGTGGAAGGTGCAATATTTCAATGAGTTATTGAGTGTGCCAGAGGCAGAGATGCCAACAATTAAAGCCCGACTTCAGCAAAACAATCCTGCCACGGTGCCCATTCGCCCAGAAATTGAAGCCGTGTGGGAAAAAATTACGGAGGAAGATGATTGGAGCCGTTTTTACGATCTGTGCGATCGCATCCGAGCTTAATGGGGGTGAATATGCTTTCAGAATGGCAAGCGATCGGTCATCTCAAACTTCCAATTCTTGAAACCGATCGCCTAATTCTACGGTTGGCGACCAACGAAGATATTTCCGCCATTCTCAATTTCTATCTGGAAAATCGAGACTTTCTCACACCCTATGAACCGACGCGCTCCGAGGACTTTTACACCTTTAGCTTTTGGCGAGATCAGGTAGAAAAAGCCCTGATCGAATTCAATTACGATCAGGCAATCAAATTTTGCATATTTAAAAAAACTGAGCCGACTGTTCTAATTGGTAAAATTAATTTTCATCAAATTCTGCGGGGTGTTTGCCAATCCTGCGTTTTAGGCTACAGCTTGGCAGAAACAGAACAGGGCAACGGCTACATGACTGAAGCTTTAAAGGCTGCGATACACTTTATTTTTGCCGAGATGAACTTTCACCGCATCGCGGCTAACTATATGCCCCGCAACCAACGTAGCGCCAATGTGCTGAAACGATTAGGTTTCACGGTAGAAGGCTACGCCAGAGACTATTTGCTGATCAACGGGCAATGGGAAGACCACATTCTTACCAGTTTGACCCACCCAAACTGGAGTCTTCAGGAAATTGATCGGTAACAATTGATGGATACTTTATAGATGACGAGTGTTTTAAAGTCCAGTGGGCACACTGACCTTTGAAAAAACTCATCGCCAAATCAATTACCGAAATCTCTATCAATTTCAATAAACTGATTTTTCTTCAAAGAGGTAGTACCAATGACTAAAGTGTTCAGCAAAAAAAGACTTCTGTTGTTATCCCAGTGTTCTCTCAGCCTCATGCTGATGCTGGGAATAGTTGCACCCATTCTTCCCGGTTTAGGGCATCTTGAGACAGCGATCGCCCAACCCACTAAAAAGAAAAAAGTCGTTGTTGTTGACTTTGACTTCGCGAATACGGGCGATTCTAGCTACTGGTATTCTTATCGGGGCAGTGGCGCAGCTAGAGGCATTAGCGAATTGCTGATCAACAAATTAGTGAATGATGGCACCTACTCGGTTGTTTCTCGCGGCGCTGTCGAAAACTACCTGAAAGAAAAGGGGATCAGTGGTGCGATGGATGAAGCTACAGCCGTTAAGGTGGGCAAAGCCTTGGGCGTGGATGCGGTCATCGTAGGTACGGTCACCCGTTTTAATGTTGAAACCAAACGGGCAAGCGGCGGACTCTTTGGCATCGGCGGCAATTCGGAAACTCAGAAAGCCACGGTGCAACTAACCGCGCGCGCCGTTGATACTACTACCCAAAGCATCATTGCAGCCTGGAACTCTGTGGGGGAGTCCTCCACCAGCAGCGGTGGTGTTTCTGTGTTTGGGATCGGCGGTGGCGGCAGTAGCGGCACAGATGAAATTTTGAGTAAAGCTGCCGATGATGCAACGACCAAAATTGTGACAGAGATGAAAAGTCGGCTTTAATTCAGGCGATTTTTCTAAAGCCTGCGATTATGAGTAAGTGGTTTCGTTCAAGGTTGAGAGCATGACGCTGCCAGGAGACACGATCGCGGCGATCGCGACTGCGATTGTGCCAGAGCAGGGCAGTGTTGGGATTGTGCGGCTATCGGGCGATCGCGCACTAGCGATCGCCCAGACTTTATTCCAGGCACCCGGACAGCAATCGTGGTCAAGCCATCGCATTCTCTACGGCTATGTTCGCCATCCCGAAACCCAGCAAGTCGTGGATGAGGCGCTGTTGCTGATTATGCTGGCTCCCCGCTCCTATACCCGCGAAGATGTGGTGGAATTTCACTGTCACGGCGGCATCATTGCCGTGCAGCAAGTGTTACAGTTGGCGATCGCTCAGGGCGCAAGATTGGCGCAACCAGGGGAGTTTACCCTGAAGGCTTTTTTGAATGGACGGCTGGATTTGACTCAGGCAGAAAGCATTTCCGATTTGGTGGGTGCGCGATCGCCCCAAGCTGCCCAATTTGCCCTGTCTGGACTGCAAGGAAAACTTGCCGATCCCATCCGTCAACTTCGCACAACCTGCATCGACATATTGGCAGAAATTGAAGCGCGAGTCGATTTTGAAGAAAACTTGCCGCCGTTAAATGAAGTAGAAATTCAAACTCGGCTCCAGCAAGCGCTGAACGACGTAGACCAAATTTTGGCAACTGCCGATCGCGGAGAACTGATCCGCAGTGGTTTAAAAGTAGCGATTGTGGGTCGCCCCAATGTGGGCAAATCTAGTCTGCTGAATGCCTGGAGCCGCAGCGATCGCGCCATTGTCACCGATCTTCCCGGCACCACTCGTGATGTCGTGGAATCCAATCTTGTGGTCGGCGGCATTCCGATTCAAGTGCTAGATACCGCTGGCATTCGCGACACCACCGATAAGGTTGAAAAAATTGGCGTGGAGCGATCGCGCATCGCCGCTCAATCTGCCGATTTAGTGCTACTCACAATGGATGCCAAAGACGGCTGGACAGATGCCGATCAGGAAATTTACACCCAAGTTTGCGATCGTCCATTAATCCTGGTCATCAACAAAACCGATTTAATCGATGCTGAGATGAAACATTCCGCACCCCGCACCCCGCACCCTGCACTCCGCATCGTTCACACGGCTGCCGCTTTGAATCAAGGAATTGATGCCCTAGAAACAGCAATTTTGGCAACAGTGCAAACAGGGACTCTGCAAGCTGCCAACCTGGATCTAGCAATTAACCAACGGCAAGCTGCCACCCTGACTCAAACAAAACAGGCATTGCGACATGTGCAAGAAACGATCGCCGATCAACTTCCATTAGACTTTTGGACAATCGATCTACGGAGCGCAATTTATACGCTGGGGCAGGTGCTGGGTGAAGAAGTCACAGAATCAGTTCTCGACCAAGTGTTTAGTCGCTTTTGCATTGGCAAATAGCAGTGGACTAAGAACTTTAGCGATCTGATTAGCTTGCAGTCTTATTGAGTAATGGCTCTAACCAAGATTGAAACTGGTCACGACGAAAAATCTGAGCCTTCCGGCGATAATCAAACCGAATCAAACTGGGAATACCATGTTTGCGAATACAATCTCGCAGCCATGATGCAACCCCTTGATTATCTGCTGCCATTTCTGCCTGAAATGGGTCATACATTAACACAAGAGTGTTGCTGCTTGTTAAAGGCGCATCTTGCTCAATCAAGCTAGCTAAAGGGCTTCGGGCAAATTCTGGACTCCATCGCTCGTCCCATTCAAGATTGCGCCGTTCTCGGGGTGGGGCATCTTGTGAGGGTCTTGAAGCGGGTTGTACTGGCTGATTGAACCGTGGACTAGACTGCGATCGCCGACGAACGCGCTTTTGGGTCATAAAACTCCTGGCTTAATAAAATAAGAAGCCACACAATCATCCTCCTGGCACATTCCAGATGCGAGAGGGCGATCGCTGGCTTAACAATGTTGACAATTGAAACCTTTTCGACAAGTGAAGCTTCTAGCTAAATACTAACTATATTTGACACGGCAAGACAAACTATTTACAAATAATGTGCAAAATCAACATTTACCAAATCAGACGTTTATGATGAGTTTCTGATAAGACATTACAGTCCTACAGAAAATATCTGAAACCCAAATAAAGAAAACTGGATTTCAAAGATACAGATTTCTTGTTTGCGATCGGATACGGTAAATTCACATTCTTTCAAGAGCAACTCTAGAACCATGACAGCGTGCGAATACCGGGCAGGGTTAGAAGGCATCCCTGCAACACAATCGAGTATTAGTTTTGTTGATGGACAGCGAGGAGTCCTGGAATATCGAGGGATTTCGATTGAAGAGTTAGCCCAGAAAAGCAACTTTGTAGAAACAGCTTACCTATTAATTTGGGGAAAGCTGCCGACTCAAGCAGAGCTTGAAAATTTTGAACACGAAATTCGTCATCATCGTCGCTTGAAATATCGCATTCGAGACATGATGAAATGCTTTCCCGAAGGCGGACATCCCATGGATGCCCTGCAAGCGTGTGCAGCGGCGTTGGGCTTATTCTATTCCCGTCGCGCCTTGGATGATCCCGCCTACATCAATGCGGCGGTGATTCGCCTGCTGGCAAAAATTCCCACAATGGTGGCAGCCTTTCAGTTAATGCGTAAGGGAAACGACCCCGTTCAGCCTCGCGACGATTTGGGCTACTCTGCCAACTTTCTCTATATGTTGAATGAGAAAGAACCTGATCCCTTTGCCGCCCAAATTTTGGATGTCTGCCTAATTCTTCACGCTGAACACACCATCAATGCGTCTACCTTTTCGGCAATGGTAACGGCTTCCACTCTGACTGACCCTTACGCAGTCGTCGCGTCGGCGGTGGGCACCTTAGCGGGTCCTCTCCATGGGGGAGCCAATGAAGAGGTGATCTTGATGCTTGAAGAAATCGGTTCTGTGGAAAATGTTCGCGCTTATGTTGAACAGTGCATCGAAAATAAATCCAAAATCATGGGCTTTGGGCACCGCGTTTATAAGGTTAAAGATCCTCGTGCAACTATTCTGCAAAATTTAGCAGAACAGCTTTTTGAGAAATACGGCATGGATCAGTTTTATGCCGTGGCTGTTGAGCTTGAGCGCGTGGTTCACGAAAAAATGGGGCACAAAGGCATCCATGCCAACGTGGATTACTACTCTGGGTTGGTTTATCGCAAACTAGGGATTCCCACCGATCTGTTTACCCCGGTGTTTGCAGTTGCGCGAATTTCGGGGTGGCTAGCCCATTGGAAAGAGCAGCTTAACGAAAATCGGATTTTTCGCCCGACCCAAATTTATACTGGCACTCATGCTGCTCCGTATATCTCTATGAGTGAGCGGTAGAGGGAATGATGAGTCAGCGATCGCTCATTGTTCAAGTCATTTTTGGGTACTCAAGAGAGTCGATGATGGGTCACAGCCCTCTTGCTCCTTCATCCATCCCTTGCCACACTAAGCGAAGTGACGATTTTTAGGAACTCCAACCCCCAGGTGCATCGCCTTGGGGGTTTCCTTATTTTTTGAGGGGTCAGGCTTCGGCTTAAGCGCTTGATCGAACGAGGCAGAAGCAAGATAGATCGCCAAACCGATTTTATCCGCGATCGCTCAAAACTCACCCCGGCTCCAATCATCGAATCATTCCTATACTTTTTCCTGCCGATTCCAATCCTGTAAGCTTTTACGAGAGTGTATACTAAAGGCGCAAGAGTCCTGGTGAAGACATGGATCAAGGGATTGATTTACAGCAAACATTCATTCAGTCTTTGATGGACTTGGGACTGCCCGCCGGCGCAGCAAAAACCGTTTGGATGCCATTGCCAATGTTGCTCATGATCATTGGGGCAACAGTCGGCGTTTTAGTGTCGGTTTGGTTGGAGCGAAAAATTTCCGCAGCAGTCCAACAACGAGTGGGTCCAGAGTTCATCGGTCCATTGGGTGTTCTCGCTCCCGTGGCAGATGGGCTGAAGTTGATATTTAAAGAAGATACGGTGCCTGCCAAAGCAGATCCGCTGCTGTTCACGCTAGGTCCGGTCATTGTTGTTATTCCAGTATTTCTTTCTTATTTGATTGTTCCGTTTGGGCAAAATCTAATTGTTACAAACGTCGGCATGGGCGTATTTGTTTGGATTGCACTCTCTAGTGTGGTGCCGATCGGGTTGCTGATGTCGGGCTATGCTTCCAACAATAAATACGCTTTGTTGGGCGGGTTGCGAGCGGCGGCTCAATCGATTAGCTATGAAATTCCGTTGGCTTTGGCGGTTATGGCGATCGTGCTGATGTCTAACTCGCTTAGCACGATTGACATTGTGAACCAGCAATCAGGCTATGGCATTTTAGGATGGAATATTTGGCGACAGCCCATCGGCTTCGTAATTTTTTGGATTGCTGCCTTGGCAGAATGTGAACGGATTCCATTTGATTTGCCAGAAGCGGAAGAAGAGTTAGTTGCTGGATACCAAACTGAGTATTCAGGCATGAAATTTGCTTTGTTCTACCTCGGTTCTTACGTGAACTTGGTGCTCTCTGCTTTAATGGTTGCGGTTCTTTATCTCGGCGGCTGGGAACTCCCCATTCCCACTGCCTTAATCGCGAACTGGCTGGGAGTCGGCGAAACCAATGCTTGGCTAGAAATTGTTGGTGCTTCTCTTGGCATTACAATGACTCTGCTGAAAGCTTACTTTTTGGTGTTTACAGCAATTTTGCTGCGTTGGACGGTGCCCCGTGTTCGGATTGATCAATTACTTGATTTGGGTTGGAAGTTTCTTCTGCCCATTTCTTTGGTGAATTTATTGGTTACTGCGGCGCTCAAAATTGCTTTTCCTGGGGCATTTGGTGGCTAATCAGTAATGATTGGGTTTGAGGGGTTGTTCAAGCAACCTCTCAAATCTCACGGTTCAAAGTTTAATATTCAACGTTTGCACCTCACTACTTATAACGACCATGCTGAAATTTTTAAAGCAAGTTGGCGATTACGCGAAAGAAACTGTGCAAGCAGCGAAGTATATTGGTCAGGGTCTAGCGGTCACGTTTGACCATATGCGGCGTCGCCCTGTGACCGTTCAATATCCTTATGAAAAGTTGATTCCCTCTGAGCGCTTTCGGGGGCGAATTCACTTTGAGTTTGACAAATGTATCTCTTGTGAAGTCTGTGTGCGAGTTTGCCCAATTAACCTACCTGTGGTGGATTGGGAATTCAATCCAGCGACCAAGAAAAAGCAACTTAGTCACTACAGCATTGATTTTGGAGTGTGTATTTTTTGCGGCAACTGCGTGGAGTATTGCCCTACCAATTGCCTTTCCATGACTGAAGAGTATGAGTTGGCGGTGTACGATCGCCACGAGTTAAATTACGACAGCGTGGCACTCGGTCGCTTGCCTTATAAAGTGACAGATGATCCGATGGTGACTGCTCTACGGGAGTTCCTCTACCTACCCGAAGGTGTCATGGAGCCTCACAATTTGCCAACAAATGCTCGTCGTGCGGGTCAGCGTCCAGAGGAGATTTTGGCGCAAGATTTAGCGCAACAAGTGGCGCAAGAAGAAAAGTAGGGAATGACTAAAAGCGAAATCTGAAGGAGATAGGGTCTGTGAATTTAGCGGAAGGGGTTCAGATTGTATCGTTTGGCTTGCTAGCTGCCATGATGCTTGGGGCAGCCTTAGGCGTAGTTTTGCTGTCTAATGTGGTGTATTCAGCTTTTTTGCTGGCAGGTGCCTTTATTAGTGCCGCAGGATTGTATTTGCTGTTAAATGCCGATTTTGTGGCAATGGCTCAGGTCTTGGTTTATGTCGGCGCGGTGAATGTGTTGATTATTTTCGCCATCATGCTGGTGAATAAACGCGAAGACTTTACACCGATTCCTCAAGCTTGGATTCGCAAAACAGCGACGGCGGTTGTCTGTGCGGGATTGTTTGCGTTGTTAAGCACCATGGTGCTAGCGACACCTTGGGCAATTTCTACGGATGCGACAGTGCCATCGGGTTCTATGGTGGTCATCGGCAAGCATTTCTTTACAGATTTTTTACTGCCGTTTGAATTGGCATCCGTGCTGCTATTGATGGCACTAATTGGCGCGATCGTTTTAGCACGCCGCGAATTTTTGCCCGATTTGGAGGAGGCAGATTTGCAGCAGACGATGTTGACTTTGCCAGAGCGTCCGCGAGAGTTAACTCCTGCTGGCTCCAATCCTGGAAGTCACTCTAAATAAGTAGGCAAAAGATCGGGGCAAGGAGCGGTAAGAGCTTGTCCCAAAGTTAGTTTTGATTATTTTCGATTAGTGAGGACTCATGCAACTCCAATACTTTCTAATTGTTGCCGCTGCATTATTTTGCATTGGTATTTATGGGCTGATTAATAGCCGCAATGCAGTCCGGGTATTGATGTCGGTTGAGCTAATGCTGAATGCCGTCAACCTTAACTTCATGGCATTTTCTGATTTTCTAGATCCTTTAGATGTCAAGGGACAGGTGTTTACGGTATTTGTGATTGCGATCGCGGCGGCTGAGGCGGCAATTGGGTTGGCGATCGTGTTGGCAATCTACCGCAACCGCGACACGGTAGACATGGAGCAGTTCAATCTGTTGAAGTGGTAGCATTCGTTTTTTTAGGATTGCCTCGTGCAGGGTGGTTCAGTTTTGACCCACAGTTGCTTGTAAACTATCAACTAATCACCTACTGCTCTTAACTTTTAGAAGTGTGCAACTCAAGCAAGTCATTATTGCTCATAAGTCTGGCGACCCAATTAGTAAGCGCTGGGCTGAACAGTGCGCCCGCCAACTAGAAAAGCGCGATTGTCATGTGATGCTCGGTCCAACGGGGGCGAAGGATAATCCGTATCCAGTTTTTTTGGCATCTGCAACTCAGCCGATTGACCTTGCTGTAGTCTTGGGAGGCGATGGAGCCGCTCTGACCGCTGCGCGGCATTTAGCCGCCGATCGCATTCCAATTTTGGCAATCAATGCTGGGGGGCATTTAGGCTTTCTGACTGAGCCGCTGGAAGCCTTCATGGATTCTGAGCAAGTGTGGGAGCGATTGTTGAGCGATCGCTACGCAGTCCAGCAGCGCATGATGTTGCAGGCATCTGTGTTTGAAGGTGATCGGATTGATATGGAGGCGGTCAGCGATCGTTACCTTGCATTAAACGAAATGTGCGTCAAACCCGCCTCCGCTGATCGGATGATCACCTCCATTTTGGAAATGGAAATTGATGGGGAAGTAGTGGATCAATATCAAGGTGATGGGTTACTGGTTGCCACTCCAACGGGTTCCACCTGCTACACTGTCGCCGCTAATGGACCGATTATTCATCCAGGGTTAGATTCCATCACGATCACGCCGATTTGTCCGCTGAGTCTCTCTAGCCGCCCAATCGTTATTCCTGCTGGATGTGTCGTCAGCATTTGGCCCTTAGCCGACCTAGAACTTTCCAACAAGCTTTGGATGGATGGTGTGTTGGCAACTTCTATTTGGCCCGGGCAGCGCGTCGATATTCGGATGGCAGATTGTCAGGCACGGTTTATCGTCCTGAGAGAAAATTACTCTTACTACCAAACGCTGCAAGAAAAGCTGCAATGGGCAGGAGCGAGAATTCGCCATAGCAACAATCACCGCAACTAAAGGAAAGCGGTGCTAGGCAACGGTTAATTCAAAATCTCAATCTAAAATTCACCGATACTATTTACCCAAGTTGCGCTTTAATTGCTCTAGTTCTTCTTCGGCTTCCCAGCGGTTGAATTGCTGGTCTAAGGGATCTTTCCCCCCGCTGCTGTTCATGTAGGTGGGGTTTTTGCTCCAGTTTGAGGGGCTTCCGGCTCCAACCTGATTTCCTGTGCGATTGACTTGCGCCTCGGTCACTTTTTTCTGAACTTCTTTGCGGCGCTGCTCAACTTTTTTCTGTAGCTCTTGGGTTTGCTGGAAGCGCTCTTTCAACATTTCCAGTTGTCCCCATTTTTGGTTGCCTTCGCGCAATAGATCAGCCTCCCGCACTTCAGCCGGTTCAGCGAGATCGAGCCGACCTTTAGCTTTGGCTTTTTCGATGCGGACATGCCAAAGCTGAATTTCTTGGGCGATCGCCAAAATCTCATCCTGCAAGGCTTTCTCCTTTACCTTCAGGTCGGTCATCAGCTTAAGGGTTTCTTCTTCCTGATCCCGCAGCTTTTCTTCCAGCACCATCAATTCTAGATGGGGATTATCGCGCAGAAACTCTTCCAGACGCAATTCTAAAAACTGACCGAAATCATCAAATAAACCCATAATCAAAACTCCCAAAGGTGGCTAAAAGGGCAATCAGAAGTTTTGTCCGACAAACACCGATCGCACTTCGCCGTTGCGCCGAATCATTGCCTGCTCTTTAGACACTTCTACCAGCGACCAGCCCGAAGAGCCAATGCTTTCACCAATCCCATAGCGCTGCGTCACCCCATTGATTTCAAATAAAGCAACCGAGCGATCGCCCAGCTCTAGCACTCCAGCCAGTCGTCGGGGAGCGCCGGGGGTAATGGGGCTAGCTGCCGTCGTCGCTGGCTTACGGGCAGGCGCACCGGATTGCGGCACTGCTGAAGGGGCAGCACCTGCTGGCAAAGGCATGACTGAATTGGGGGGCTTAAAGCTTGAGGGAAACTGATAGACAGGAACATAGACTCGCTCTAGCCCAGTGGCGACTCGGCTGGGTAGCGTGGAGCCAGGAGTAAGGGATTTTGGTATCGTCACGGTCGGCATTCCAGGAACGATGCCCCCTGCCGTCGTTGATCCGTTTGTCGTGGCAGTGGAGATGCCTTGCTGCGATCGCCGATCAATTGAATTCAACGCTTGTTGGGCATAGTCTGAAAACTGCTTTTGGGTCGAAGATACTGGATTTGCGGCTACTTCTGCGGCGGGCACCGATGACACAACTGGCACACGGCGCGACTCTTGATAAAACAACCACAGCGCCAACGTTACAACGACCGAAACACAGCCAACTGCTAGCAATAGTCGATCGTAGACACCGCCGGGGCGATTTTGGCTCGCACCAGCAGATTCGCTTGTCGTCATGGTCATTTCAGGCACCCTAGCAAGTTGCTCACTGGGTTGATTGGCAGACAGTGACTTGAGCAGCATTGCCAAAGCATAACTCGCCGACGGTTCTTCGGCGGGGGCGATCAGGGTACTAGAAGAAGCCATATCTGAAGACGAAGCGTTTTCAAGCTCAGACATAGGCTGATCAGATACAGGCTCAGATGATAAATCGACAGGCTGCGATCGCGCTGACTGGTCGGTACGCCGTGATTCTCCGTGTAAAAGCTGCTCCACATCTTGGAACAGATCATCCATCAGGCGATCGGCATAAGAATTTGAAGAAAACCCATCCGTCTCCGATTTAGGTTCATCAACCCCATCTGGGGAATTTGGCAAAGCTGGATTCGTGCTGGCATCCTGAAACATAGGCTGCTCGTTAAAAAATGAATGCTCGACAGAAGTATAGATGAGAAAATCAACTTGGGAGCGATTTCCTCTCAGATTGAAATTAAACAGCAATATTCCAAAAATAGTCTTGATGCGCCCCGCCAAATGACGGTTGCTCAAAAAGCTCAATTCGTAAATGGCATTTTGAATGATTCAATGTAACAAAATTCATCCTAATTGGTTGGGATACCCTCGAATTGTTACAGACCTAGCTAGGACGGGAGCAAGATGAAGGATTTAGACTCTGAACTCAGCATTCGCGAATTAGGAGAGCAGGGCTTGCTCAAGCGGCTGCAAGCATTTTGTCCGGCTGATTTGGTGGGGGATGATGCAGCCGTATTGACGACTCAGCCGGGAAAATCTTTAGTGGTGACCACGGATGTGTTGGTGGATGGGGTTCACTTTAGCGATCGCACCACTAGCCCAGAGGATGCGGGGTGGCGAGCAGCGGCGGCAAATTTATCCGATCTATCAGCAATGGGTGCAACTCCACTCGGCATCACTGTCGGTTTGGGAGTGCCAGGAGATCTGGCGATCGCCTGGGTAGAACGACTCTATCAAGGGTTAACCGAGTGTTTGGCACAGTACCACACTGTGATTGTGGGCGGAGATGTGGTGCGATCGCCCGTGACCACCGTTGCCATCACTGCTTTTGGGCAAGCTGATCCAACCCGACTCATTCGTCGAGCCGCCGCCCAACCCGGACAGGCGATCGTTGTAACGGGGATACATGGAGCCTCTCGCGCTGGCTTAGAACTGTTGCTCCATCCCGATCAGGGACATAATTTAACTTCTAGCGATCGCGCCGCCCTGATCCGCGCCCATCAACGCCCCATCCCTCGCCTAGATGTTTTACCCTTTTTATTCCCGATACCCAACCCCAAATACCCGACACCTTTTGCTGGCATGGATAGCAGCGATGGGCTTGCCGATGCCATCTTGCAAATTTGCCGCGCCAGTGGCGTAGGTGCCCAAATCGATCGCCATCAAATCCCAATTCCAGCCGGATTATCTAGGTGGGTCGGTGCCGAGCAAGCCATGAAATGGGCACTATATGGCGGAGAAGACTTTGAGCTAGTGCTGTGTTTACCCACTGATTTTGCAGCGCAATTGGTTGACCAATTAGACCAGAGTGCGATGATTGGAATTACGACCGCGCAGCCGGATGTGTGGTTAGTCGATTCGAGTCATACCTATCCTGATGAGCAGTTGAGCTTTGAACAAGGATTTCAGCACTTTGATTAACTCGATCGCACAAAGACTGCGATCGCCCCGTCTGCTGCGCCGATTCGGATATCTGCTGGTGCTGCTAATGGGAGCATGGTTTCTACTGGGCATCGGCTGTCAGATTGCGGCTGAGAGCCTGTGGTTT
>CASBQE010000008.1 GCA_949127665.1 Synechococcales cyanobacterium PMM_0083 | reverse complement strand
GGCAGGCGATCGCCGTTCCATGAAAAGAATTCGCCACTGTCGCTTTCTTGTAAGCCATCCATCACGGTCAGTAGTTGTTGCACGGTGCGCTCAACTGAGAACAACTTTTCGGGGGGCACATTGCGCTGAAACGGGCGTGATAGCTCAGTGTCTGTGGTGCCGGGATGTAAGTTCACGACGATCGCCCGTGGGCAAGTGCGCTTATATTCGATCGCCACAGTTCGCATAAACATATTCAGGGCTGCTTTAGAGGCTCGATAGCCATACCAGCCGCCCAATTGATTATCACCAATGCTGCCGACTTTGGCAGAAATCGTTGCGAATAAAGCGCGATCGCGGTGTTTGAGTAAGGGTTGAATGTGTTTTGCTAGCAGCACTGCGCCAACGCTATTTACCTGAAAATAACGCAGCAGTTGGTCAGAATTCAGTTGACGCAGACTTTTTTCGGGCTGTAGGGTGCCGTCATGCAGCAATCCAACGCAGTTGATCACAGAGTGTAACGCGGATGTTTCTGTCTGGATTTTTTGCACCACGGCGGCAATTTGCGTTTCGTCTGTAAGGTCTAACGCGAAGCAATGCAACCGGGGATCATCGATTTGCAAGAGTTCAGCATCGGGGTTGCGATAGGTGGCATAGAGGGAGTGGACGCGATCGCCCTCCAATAGCTGTCGCACAAACCCTAACCCAATCCCCTGACCTGCTCCAACCACCAACGCCGCAGTTGGCTGAGATTCTCTGATTTCCTGATTCACCACTTAAAACTCATCCTGATAAAAAATGAAGGGGACTGACAGTGTCAATCCCCTTCATAAGCTAACGTGTATTACTTCGCACTTTGCATTTCGCACTTCTCTTTATCTCGCCCAGCGGCTGCTCTTCCAAAGATAGATAAACAAGACTCCTGAGATCATCGCGCCAAGCGTCCACTTCACGGCATTTCGCGTCAAGCCTCTAAATTGACCCACTTGCTGCTGCACTTGCGCCGGAATTTGGGCGCGCATTGTTTTAATCCGTCCTTCAATTTGAGTTTTAACTGCATCAGGCTTATTCGGATCAACCGGCGCACCCATGGAGCTTAACTGAGTCGCGATTTTTTTGATATCCTCTGGACTGCTGCTTTTCAGTTGGTCTTCTACTTTTTGAAGCTGAGCAAGCTGGGCTGTTTCAAACTCTTTCGCTTTTGCATTCACCTGGCTCTTTAAACCGAAGGTTTGTAACAGCAGCGGTGGAATCATTAGAAGATATGCGATCGCCAACAGTAAGCACAGCCAGGATAAAAACCGCAGCACCAATTTCTCAGGGTTTTTCCGTCCATAAAACTCACCAAAGAACGCTAGGGCAAACCCCAACAGCGGCACAACGACACGCTCGACAAACTGCCCGATCAGGTTGATTCCAAAGCGAGGATCAGCAGGGTTTGCGATCGCAAACGAATGAACGGTATCAACTAACGCAAACAAAAGCAAGCCATACCCCACCCAACGCAACCGATAAATAGAAAGATTTTCGCTTGCATCACTATTTAATCCTGCATCATCACTCGATCTTGCCTCACCACTTGATATTGCCATCGCTTAGCTTCTCCCAGTAAATGTCAAATTCATCAAAGATAAAATCCAAAAAACTCTATGGTATTTAAGAGGGTGGATAGTTTGCTTGCCACCATTGATGCCATGAAAGCCATGCAGTTTCCAACGTTTTATAAGCCGCTGCTTCTGAAGCTTCGGGCGTAGTGCTGGCTGGCACCGGAGTAGATAACAGAGTCCACAAACACCGCCGATCAATCAGTGATTCCTGACCCAAAACCCAGGGTAAAATCCGGTTTGGTTTCAAATCGTAAGTGTAACGACTTTGAGTAAACTGCTGCTCTGTCACGGTACTTTGACCACGCGGGTTAACACAGGCTGTTAGATAAGCCTGTCCTTTGTGAGACAGCACTCCATAATAGCCAGTTTCGGGCTGATACTTCACTTTGAGATTAGCATTCGCCGTACGTACAGGACTATAAACAAATAGATAGCGGCTGACATTGCCATCGCTAGTCATGTAATGTACCTCGGCATTTAGTGAACTATCGCCCTGCTGAAAACGGTAGCTCCGTCCAAACCGAGAATCCTTGTTTGCCTTCAGTTCAGAGTTATCCAGCAATTGCCATCCGGGTAGTGGCACCGCTGGTTGCAGCGTGTTGACCGCTTGAGCAGCCGCTTTATCTACTTTTGGCAATGTTAATAATTTTCCTAAAACTAGCAATGCTGCTCCCGCTGTGATGGCTATCAGAGAAATACGCACGGGTTGCCAGGTTGAGTTAAGCATTTTCTTGCGCTCCTGAATTTGTTTGGTCAGACTTACGCAAGAAAAAGAACCAGCAGAACCCTCCAAAGATTAGAACCGCGATCGCCGAAAAAATCAAAGACCCCTGTCCTTCGTGCCAATAGTAAAACGCATTTTTGTCACCCGCGTTATTCAGAATTGCCATCAGTGCAACCCGCAGAGCATTGACCACAAACCCGATGACCACGGCTGCCACAATGCACACAACTTTTTGAACGTGCGATCGCAACGGGAACATCAGCAAAAACAGAACCGAAATGCTCAGCAATTGGAGAATGCTTTGAATGCCAGAACACGCGCCATATACCTCCACGCGGCTGGATGGCATTAGCAAGAAGACTCCTTGTAGCCGCACTGGAAAGCCGGAATACCACAACACAAAGGATGCCGCTTTTGCCGTTATTTCTGACAAATCGATCGCTTCCAGGGTGAGTCTTAGCAAGGGATACACCGCTAGCAGCCCAAAAATAATGAACTCTCGCCAGTATTGCCTAAGCCCTTTAAACCCTGAAGCCAGTAAACCAGTGCCCAATCCTGCCACCAACGGCAACGCCCAAGCAGAGGAAGCTGAATCGGGCGACACGCCTACCCTGGTAACCATACCGATGACAATCAAAGCTCCAAGCAGACTGGCAATCAAGTTGCTTTCAAGATTTAAAGTTTGGTATCGATCCCAAATGAGCGAACCTGCCGCAATCCAAAACAATAGGCAAGTCGCAAATAGTTCTGAATTATCTATGCGGCTGAGCAACGTTAGGTGAATTGCAGCCAAAGCTGTAACCAGTGCTAGCAGCCAATATTTGGGATCTCTTAGGATTTTTGACCAGTCCATAATAATCAACTCAGCAACATTAGAGTTTTCAATAGGGGCTTGTAACTTACCAGTAAAGAGTTCCCTTGAAGATGACGGCAATCTCCTTTTGGGAAAAATCTTATTTAAAGGTTAACTCACCAGACGAAAAGGCAAATCGTTCTACTGATTTAAGTCAACCTGAATTCGCAGCACTCCGGAACTTCCGTCTTTTGAATCGTTGTCGTCCAAGGGTTGAATTCCTCCTTGGGTTTGGGCACGGGCGAGCAGGGTGTAGCGCCCTAACTGGGTGGGTCGCCATAAATAACGCCACAACGTCCACTCATGGTGAGACGCGGGATGATTTTGCTCAGCAGTTTGCCAAGTTTTACCCTCATCAATGCTGACTTGAATCGGTTGAATGGGATTGGCGTGATCGATCGCCACGCCTGCGATTAAAATGCCGTTTGCCCAGCCAGTTGCGCCCATTTTGGGAATGGTGATTTGCGATCGCTTGTTCCAGACGCGGCTTTCTTCAATTTGCTGGATTAAGGCATGGGTGGGAATTTGTGCGGTGTTCGACCAGCCTTGTCGCTCCCAGTATCCTTGTTTAGATTTTGCGATCGCCTCAATTTTGATGATCCACTTCGGCTGTTTTTGCCCAAAATATCCTGGCACAATCAGCCGGACTGGATAGCCATGTTCTTTGGTCAGCGGTGCCCGATTCATTTGATGCACCAACCGTACTTGCGATCGCATCACTTCCGCCACAGGCAACGTGGTCTCATAATAATCGGCTCCATGCAGGACAAAATCTACAGCTTCAGGCTTGACCCCCGCCTGCTGCAAAAATGGGAGCAGTGGTGTGCCTGTCCATTCTGCGTTGCCAATTAAGTTTCCCCCCGCCGGATTGCCAATACACTCCATCGTCAAGTGAAAAAACTCTTGGGGTGCCGCTGCTATGTCGGCATAAGCAAGGGTTAGAGGCGTATCTACCGCGCCAGTGATCTCCAATCTCCAAAGATCCCTATCCACATTGGCAGGCAAAGCATAGGACTGAACATAAAATTCACTCAGCGATGTAATTAGATGATCAGGCAATCGCTCTGAGGGGTTTGCCAAGTCGAGCGAGAATAGCCCATCCAAAGCCTGCTCTCCACAACTTGCCAGCAAACTTGCGCCAATCATCCCCCCTGATCCCTGCAAGACTCGTTTCAAAAGGTGTCGCCGCTTCACAATGTTGAATTCCTCAAATGCCGAATGATAAGCTGAAACATCGTTTCTACCTCAGCATTGTAAAGAAATAATGCCCTGTATAGCAGTTAGCAGTGAGCGATTCTATCAAGGCTAGTCGATAATCGCCGACTCTTTGAAGATGCAAAGAAAAGCGGTATTTCCTTGCTAAATTCCATTTCTCGTTCATAATGATTGGCGTTGGAGTTCGAGGGTTAATGCTGTGACTGGACGAAGCAATCGTTGGCTCGTTAGTGTTGTGATGGGGCTGGCGCTGCTGGCTTTCTTAGGGATTTCGATCGCGCCGTTATTGAGCGGGTTGTTTCCGAGCAATCAAGCCGCCCCGGTTGCGAGTTCGCCCACACCTGGCGCGACCGCAAGCCCAGCGGTGAAGAAAGAGGAGTTGGCGTTACAGGCAAAGGGCTATGAAGCAGTGTTGCAGCGAGAGCCAGAAAACCCCACTGCTTTAAGAGGGCTATTAGAAACGCAGTTGGCACTAGGCGATGTCAAAGGCGCGATCGCCCCTTTAGAAAAATTGGCGAAGCTAAACCCCAACGAAACTTACTATGCGGTATTGCTGGCACAGGCAAAACAACAGACGGGCGATCTTGAAGGATCTGCACAAACCTATCGCACTATTTTGGTAGCCAAGCCTGGAGAAATCACGGCGCTACAAGGGTTGGTTGGTTTGCTCGTCGAGCAAAAGCGCCCTGAAGCGGCGGTCAGTCTGTTGCAAGATACCCTCAAGACTGCAAATCAGGCAAATCAAGTGCAGCCCGGTGCTGTGGATGTCACCTCCGTTCAAGTGCTGCTGGGTGGCGTATACGCCAGTGGTAAGCGCTATGACGAAGCGATCGCCATCTACGACGAAGCTGCTAAAACCAGTAAGCAAGACTTTCGCCCAGTCTACGGTAAGGCTGCGGTCTTAAAAGAGCAGGGCAAAGTTGCTGAGGCAAAACCGCTGTTCACCAAAGCGGCTGAACTTGCCCCAGCAAAATACAAAGATCAAATTAATCAGCAGGCAGCAGGCAATCCTGTCGCACCCAATGGTGTAGCTCCAGCGTCTGGAGTTCCTGCTGCTCCTACGGTGAAGCCAACGATCGCTCCCGTTCCTGCGGCTAAGTAATTCCTTTCGGTACACCTTCCAACGCAGCAACAATACCAAAAATAATAAATAAACCGCCACCTAACGCTGTGATGGTTCGTTCAGAGATGCGTCCGGCAACGAGTCGCCCTCCCACAACCGCGATCGCGGCACAGACGGTATGTCCTGCAATTGCCCCAATCGTCACTCCCCAAGGATTGTAGGACGCTGCTAAGGCGATTGTGGCAAACTGGGTGCGATCGCCCCACTCTGCCACAAATGTGAGGATAAATGCTTCTAAAACGACCCCCCAAGCGGTGCCAGCTTTTGCTTCAAGCTCGGAATGTGCGATCGCTGCTTCAGCTTCGGCAACTTCGTCGCAGTCTACATTAGGAGACATTCGCCAGGCATCATCTAGAAGCTTCAGCCCAAAGCCAATAAATAAAGTGACTTCCGCAAGAAAAACGGGATATTTGGGCAATAGCGAAATGGCTTGTCCCATCAAAATTGACAGAATTGTCATGATTGCCAGAGCCACCACCACGCCTAAGAAAACTAACCGACGGGAATGCCGCATTGCCAGCAGCATCGCGATAAAAAAGGTCTTGTCGCCTAGTTCAGATATTCCAACTAGCAAAAATCCAGAGGTGAAAGCAGCAAACATGATTCAAGCTCCTAATCAAACGTGCAAATGCAGCGTGAGCTTGATTAGAGACATGAGACTCCACCAGGCTCACTCAACAGTGAACTCAGTGAAGGTCTCGCTTGCAAAAAGGCTTTACGTAGTTGACAACAAGGTTCGCTAGTTATTGACCGTGAAGCACTCTTCAAACAGCAATCGGCGATCGCTAAAAATTCGTTGCAAACTATCCTATTTGTCACCTGAACCAGGCTTTTACACCAGTATGTTGATTCAGATGGGCTGGCAAAACCAGCAGCTACTCCCCTTCAGACCGCTCCAACTATATCAGAATTTACGTGATTTGATGACCGCAACTGGCACAAAAGCGATCGCCCGGTTTAATCGAGGTTCTACACTGAGTACAAAATTACCGCGTAGGAGCGGGCGTTGCAGCGTTCACAGAACCCACCGAAAACCCCATCCGCATTTCCATGTCGCCTATTTTCATTTTCATCGGCTTCAAATTCATCTGCATATTGCCCAGAGTCATGGGCTGCATCGGTTTCATGGGTTCTATGGGCAGCAGTGTGGAATTGAGAATTTTGGTTTGCTGAGTAGGGAGTTGTTCAGTGCTGAATTCAGGAGCGGTAGTGGATAGGCGGATAGTGCCGAGATATAGTTCGGGCTGCGGCTGGGAGTCTGCGTTTGCCTTCATTAATTAGCAACTTGCGTTACTAACTTCGGTCTAGTTCCAGAAAGCATGACGAGTGCTTTATTCTACAGAGAGCGATCGCACCGATGCAATGAAGAACGTTATCGAAATTTTGCTACGAACCTCTCTACGTCGATACCCATTGCCGACGCGGATTAGTCTGTTTGGCTATCTAGGGCGGTATGCATGGCTAAAAGATGTATTGGAAGAACTGCGCCCAGAGTTGTTCCCCGTACCGTCTGAAGTCAGAGAGATTGCTACCCCTGAGACGATCGCCGCCAAACCAAGCGCCACAATCTTGGGCATTTTGGATCGGTCTGAAATTTATGGGCGAGTTGGACGCTATCAGGTAAAAACGTACTTGGGGCAACGAGGCAATGGGCATCTATTTGGTGCGATCGACCTTGCTTCTAAACGCCCGGTCACGGTCAAAGAATTTCTTTTAGCAGCCGATCGCTTTACTAAAACTGAGGCACTGCAACGGCAAAGTTCGTTTCAACAATTGGCGAGGTTTCAGCTAGCCGATGGGCGATCTCAAGATTTTCGAGTAATGCAGCCGATCGAAGCCATTGCCGACAGTGAGACTCAAGAGCTTTGTTTTTTAATCACCGACAAGCAGGATCAGTCTCCGTCACTCCGGCAGTATCTCAAAGAACGGGGAGTCTTGTCCTCGTCTCAAGTGCGGGAAGTGTTGAGTCAAATTCTCCAAACTCTCGATTTTCTGCACCAGCAAAAGTTTAGTTTCTCGACTGGAGCGATTCAAAACGGTCTGGTTCACGGAAATCTCAGCCTAGACAGTGTGCTGTGGACGGAGCATCAACACCAATTTTTTGTGTATCTCTCTGATTTGCGCTTGTGGGAGCAATACTTCGATCCGGCGGCTTTACCGGGGTTGTCAACCCAACTGACTCCCGATCTGCTTCAACACGATCTTGATGCCGTGGGTGATATTGGCATTTCGTTACTGCAAGGACTCGATCGCAATGCCACGATCGAGATTGAACCCCATCTGGCTCAAGTGCTTGAGTCCCTCCAAACTGCCAAGTTTGATAGTGCCGAAACGGCTCGACGGCAACTGTTGAAGCTGGTTCCGCCATCACCCGCTGCGATCGCGCCATTGCCAGACAGCACCACTCAATCGCAGCCTTCCCCCACATTGCCTTTGCTTGGTTTATCGCTTTTAGCACTGCTGGTCGGGGCTTGGGCGTTGCTGTCACAATGGCGCTCAACCGAGGCGCGATCGATTTCCTCGCCGCCCCCCGTCTCAACCTGCTGTTTGGCAGAAGTCAGCGCCATTCCAACAGGCTCATTTACCTATACAGGCGTGAAAAACGGAACCTGGTGGTTTGTGCTGCAACAGCGTAATTTAGTCCAACGAGGGCAGGGGTTTACGGAGGCTCTAGCATTAGCGCAGCCTAAACTTCAGCTAGAGTTTGTGCCAGTAGCGGCGCTTGATCAGGTGTTGGCGCAAGTGCGATCGGCAGCAGTAGATTTTGCGGTGTTGCCACTGCTAGAGGATCTGCCCAAAGACATGATGGCAGAGACTATTGCCTACGATGGACTCGCGGCTGTGGTTGCCTTTAGCTATGCAGAACGGCAGAAAGGACTTCCCACTGCTTTAAAAGGAAAGCTCAGCCTCAATCAGGTGCGGCAACTCTATGAAGGACGGATTGATCAGTGGCAGGCGATCAATGGATCTGAGCTAGAGGTACGCCTTTATGTCTCCAGCAATCCAGAGGCGATCGCGGTGTTTGAGCAGAAAATCCTCGACTCCAGAAAACTGCAAACCTTCGCCAGTATTCAACAAAAATCTTCCATCAACTTGTCGCGGCAGGTGATTCGCGATTTTGAAGGCAAAGACATTGGCAGTATTGGCATAGCGCCCCTGAGCGAAATTTTGGGACAATGTTCAGTCTATCCTTTGGCGCTGAGTCTGGCTGGACAGGCAGCAATCCAGCCAATTATATTAAGCAACGGGCAAGCAATCGATCCTGAAACAGATTTGTGTAACCGCAAAGGAGCCTATACCGCTGACCCCGATCGCTTCCAAGTGGGTAACTATCCCTTAAGCTATCCGATCGCGGTGATCTACCCCCGCGACAATCGGCGATCGACGATGGGCAAAAAATTTGTTGAACTGATGCGAACCATGGAAGGGCAAAGGCTGCTAAAAGCGGCAGGATTGGTTCCACTAGGACAGGTGAAGCCGCCAATACTGAAGCCAACCCAGCGTTAGAACCAGGGTGAATCCGAGAATGAGAACACTGAAGGAGCAAGACAGCCGATGCCAACTTCTAAACCTCAAGAATTCAACATGATGCCAGCCATTCCCGCAGGTAATAGTGGTAATTGGGATGGCGATAACTGGGACAATCGGCTGATGCCGCCCTCAATCTCGCTGCTCGATCGCCTCAAAGCCATTGGTTTAGTTGCTCTCGTTGGAACATCGGCAGTGGGAACCGTTCTGCTCGGTCACGCCATATGGAATCTCGATCGCGAAGAAACGCTGTTGCCAATTTCAGAAACCAGTAGCCGTTCTACTCCGCCCCTGCGAGATCGCATGACCGTGATCACTCCGGAGCGTCCAGATGATCGTGCAGATAGTAGCCAACCCAAATCAGTTCTGCCGGATGCCACCCCAAACCCTCGATCACGCCAGTCTGATCAAGCATCCCTGCCTCGCCAGAATCATGGATTTGGCGATCGCAGCCAGCCGCAGACAATTCCATCTGACTCCCAAGCATCCAGTCGTGACGCAGCTAGCCCCAAAGCTACTACTGGGAAAGAAACTATCCCCTTGCCAACGGCTCCAAGGGCTTCCATAACGTCCACTGTCGCTCGTCCCAAATCGCCACCAGTAGCGTTTCCATTAACTGCGATCGCGAATTTACTGCAATCACCCAAATCGTCCCAGACAATCGCCAACCAACCTATGGCACCCGTTGGGGTTCAACCCGGTTTTGGGTTGGGCAGCCCTGGCACAGCCCAACCACCCAGCACCCCAGAATTGACTCCACCTGGTTCTTCAAACCCTATCCAACCCATTCCCGCGCCCATCCCCGCACCACCGATCGCGGCTCCAGCCCAAGCTCCAACCGCCGTTGCGATCGGACAGCAGCCTCCCCGCAAAGATGGTGTTTATGTACAACGCCTTACCATTACTGGCAGCACTCGGTTTTCATCCAAAGAACTGGCACAAACTGCCCAGAGAGCGATCGCGCCCAATCCCAATCCAGCAAAAGGTAGCACCGACCCAACCTTCCTGAATCGCAGGCTTTCCCCAGCAGAATTAGTCCAAGCCAGTGAAGCGATTACCAAACTGTATACCGGAAAAGGCTACATCAACTCTGGAGCCTACGTGCCAGCCGAGGTGCTCAGCGGCAACACTCCTGAAATTCGGGTCGTAGAAGGCAAGTTAGAAACTATTAATGTTGCCGTGCAGCCCCCCGGATTTCTCTGGCTTGCCCGTCCACTGTCTCCTAACTACGTCCGGCGGCGATTAGCGAAAGGCATCAAGACACCGCTCCAGATTGATCAATTGGTCGATGTTGTCAAGCTGCTAGAGCAAGACCCCTTGATTGCCAGTATTTCGACCGAACTCGTGCCGGGAGCGACCACGGGCAAAAGTATTCTAAATGTGAAAGTGCGGCAAGCAACGCCGCTTCGGGTTAGCGCATCGATCGACAACAGCCGATCGCCCAGTGTGGGACGGTTGCAGCAGCAGGCAACCTTGAGCCATGCCAACCTACTGGGACTAGGCGATCGCCTACAGGTTGGGTTCAATCGCACAGAAGGCAGCCAAGGCTTCAATGTCGGCTACGCAGTGCCGATCAATGCTAAAAATGGCACGTTGAGTTTCAGCTATGGCAACAGTCGCGGACAAGTGATTGAAGAACCCTTTCAAGATCTGGATATTAAATCGCGATCGCAGACCTACGAAATCGCCTTTCGGCAACCGCTTAAGCAAACCTCCACCGAACTTTTTGCCCTATCATTGCGCGGCACCCACTACCGCAGCAGAGGCGTGTTTCTCGAATCCTTCAATGATGGGGTGGCTATCCCCTTCCCAGCCCAAGGATCGGATGAGAATGGCGAAACTCGCGTCACAGCGCTCAGGTTTGGGCAAGAATGGACTACGCGCAGTGAAAAAGATGTGATCTCGCTGCAATCTGAATTCAGCTTGGGAATTAATGCACTCAACGCGACCGTGTTGGATACGCCGCCCGATGGTCGTTTTTTCGCGTGGCAAGGGCGCGGCTTCTGGGTTCACGCCTTTGCCCCAGACACGCTCTTTGCCCTCAAAGGTCAAGTGCAACTGGCAAACCGTCCCCTGGTTCCCGTGGAACAAATCAGCATTGGCGGTGCGGATACGGTGCGGGGATACCGCACCAGCACACTACTGGCTGATAGCGGTTGGCTGGCATCTGCCGAGGTCTATCTCCCGATTTTACGCATTCCTAAGTGGCAGGGCGTATTGCAGATAATTCCGTTTTTAGATGCGGGTCAGGGAACCAACCGAGGCGATTTTCAACCCAGCCCTAGCAAACTGCTGAGTACCGGGTTGGGCTTGCAGTGGAAGATGGGCGATCGCTTCCGGGCGCGGCTAGATTGGGGCATCCCGCTGATTAATGACACCGCAGAGAATGGGCGATCGCTGCGCGAAAACTTCTTTTTCTCAGTCATTTTCACACCCTAAAAGCAGCGCCATTCAGACTTAGCAATCAAGGTTGCGATCGCGGAGTGACTGCAGAGCAGAATCGCCGCTCTTGACAATGGCAGCGATCGCACTACTGAATAGCTAATACGTAGGAAGATCTGATGTTGATAAGCCAGTTTTCATCAATGACCTCCAAACCGTCGTCTAAGATGAGGCTCAGTTCTCCAATTGTCGTTGCGGATGATGGGTGTAATGCGGCAGAATCGGCAGATGAGGGAATTGTAAGGGAGTATTTTAGTTGCAGCCAGTTGGTGTTGCCAATCTCTTTGGGAGTTAACCCTAGAGAGATGCTGATCAACTCCGGGGTGGGAAGTTGTGTGAAGCGAATTGTTTTATAAAACTGGTCGTTCTCATCCCAGTAGCCATTAACTTCACCCTGACAGGTTTGGAGATGCTGGCTAGCAACTTGAGTGAGGTTGATTTGCTGCAAGGTTTGGGCGACATTATCCCAGATTGGATGTTGTTTAAGTGTGCTAATCACAGAATTTGCTTTGTTAGTGGGTGGTCATTTTGCCTGGAAAATAGAGGATACCTTCTACTATCTTGCCGTGAAAACGGCGGTCACCGCCTTTTCCAAGAATTTTAGATTTGAAGTTGTAATCTGATTCTTCAGAGGGTACAAGTCCACTATTGCCCTTTGGTGGAACAAGTCCTTTGTTGATTGCTCTGAGATGCTTACCCAGATCATCGTATAGGATACCGAATTGAACCTGGGTTTGGCTAAATGAGACGAACCGACCTTCGGCAGAGCAATAGGTTTCATCTGCTTGGATCTCCTGCCAGCGATTAGGAAGTTCTGGCACTTCAGGTTCACGATCGCTCATTCTGATAAAGAGGGTGCAACGAACAAGAGCCTTTGATCATAGCAAGCGATCGCCCTCCTTCCTCTTCAACCGCGATCGCCCCCTCGTCTCCCTCCAACGCGATCGCTTCTCTCTTCTTCAACCCCAATCGCACCCAATGCCGATCGCCCGTTGCCAAACAAAGCTACCGCGATCGCCACCTCCTCTTTTCAACCACGATCGCCCGATCTCCCACCTCAAAAGCGATCGCCCTGCCGACTACACCGGCGATCGCACTACATCAGCCCCGCAGAATCAGCAGGAATACCAAATCGCTGGGCAGCATCAATTAATCCACGATCGAGGGAAAGAAGATTTTCTATCTTGCGATTGCGGGCGATCGCTAAATGTAAAGCATCGCCTGCCCTCAAGCCTGTCTCCCATTGCCGAATGAATTCAGTTGCGAGAACAAAGTCAGCCGTTGTTACCGTGAAAATGGTGTAAGAGCAGGTCGCATCATTTTGAAATGACTGCATTACCGCTGCCATCAACTCTGGAGTCAACTCATTCATCCGAACGCGGCGAGACAAAAGACTGGCAAACTCCACGATTGTCCAATCGCTGATGGCTATTTGAGGGGTAGGCAGGCTCAGCAGAATCGTTTCAACGGATATACTGGTTGCTTCTTGGAGGTAGAAAGGTGCTAAAAAGCTCGTATCCAGGTAGATCAATATCTTGCCTCTTGACGTAAGCTTTGAAGGGTTAGGAGGGTACTGATCACTGTTTGAGATTGAGCCGCTCTTAGTTCTTCTTGAGATGTTAAGGGTTGAGGAATAGGTGATATTGCCGACAACCGAGCGATCGCTTTACCATGACGAATAATCATCACTTCTTCACCATTTTCAACTTGGTTGATCAGTTGATTGATTGTCATAGATGTGTGGGTAATATCAACTTCTAGCATCAGGTAAGGCTGTGCGTGAGAGACTACATAGCTGTCGATTAATACTATCGCACTTCCCCACATCCACGATCGCCCGATCGCCCTCCTCAAAAGCGATCGCCCCTCATCCCTCTCTACCGAGATCGCGAAACGTCTGCAAAGCAGCATCGCCCTCAGCAGCCATCGTCCGATCTCCTGTTGCCAAACAAGAACATCGCGATCGCACTACAAGATCGGCGATCACTGTTGAAATAGTGCGTTCTCATCAAGACTTGCGCTTTGAGATAAAGCATTTGCTGATAAGGGTCGCGTACTGCAAGATGGGCGATCGCACTCATCTCAGAAACGTTGATTGCTCTAAAATTTGGGCTTGACATCAGAATACCAAACATCCGTTAGCTGCTGAGCATCTGCTTGGGAAATATGCCCAATACGAGCAATTAACAGAGATTGTTCTAAGCAATCTAATCGGGCAAGTCGGACGACCGAAGCGACTCGTAAACCACCTTGTAGCCAATCTTGTAGCATGATATCCGTGACTGATCTTGGCGATGCAGAGGTCACAGCAGCAACGATCACATCTTGAGCATCCAACCACAGAATTAAAACTGGACGTTTTTTGGCAGCACTACCGTCGGTAAAGAGAATTTCAGCAATCCAAAAATCACCGGGTGTAATCGTCATACAGCCCTTCGTCTTCGGGAGCGTAGCCATTCAAAAATGCGTTGTGACTGCGCGTTGGTAAGGAGACAGGAGGGGCAGATACAGGTTGAATGGTCACCAGCCAGCGTCCTGCTCCAACACTGGCGGTTAATTCGGGCGGTAGAGCTAGCAGTTCACCAGGTTGTAGATCAATTTCGTAGCTGAGTTTGACTGACTGGCTTCTCATAAGATGAATCGATTCGGTAACATAGCTCAAATTATAGCGATCGCAGGTTTTGTATGCACCAATCGCCTCTCTCTTTCACTCAACCGCAATCGCCCCTTCTCTCTTCTTTAACCACGATCGCCCCACCAACCTAATACACAATCGCACTACCACTCCATACACGATCACCCCTCAACCCAAGAGATCGCACCCTCTACCATTTCAACCACGATCGCACCGCTTAACCCCACCCGCGATCGCCTATCTCAAAAACACCTACGATCGCACCTCTTCTACCCCAACCGCGATCCCACCACAAGAGCGTCAATTTCTTGCTTGGAAATAGGAGTTTTGGGTGACAATTGAAAAGGATAGGACAAGGAGCATCCATGTTGTCTATAGAAGGAACATTCCAAAATGGTGTCGTACAGATTAATCAGCCTGTTGCTGGACGGGATGGGCAAAAAGTCCTGATTGTGTTTTTGCAAGAGAAGAATGAACCAGCGATCTCAGACTCAGCCTGGAGTGATTTTGCCCAGCTACTCAAAGAATGTCAGGTAAATACAGCGATTCGTGACTTAGCCCATCAGCATGATCATTATCTCCACGGCACACCAAAGCGAGAAGATTAAGCTTAGTGAAAGTTTTTGTAGATACAGCCGCATGGATTGCACTTGCTAATGCTGATGACGAGTTGCATCCTCGTGCAGACCAAGTTATGAATGACCTGCTCACTCAAAGGGCAAGATTGGTTACAACTGAATTTGTGCTATTGGAAGTGGCAGATGCCCTCGCTGCACCTAATCTCCGGTCAACCACTATTCAGTTCATTAACCGATTGCGGCAGGCTCCGATTCTACACATCATTTCTCTCAGTGAAGACCTATTGGCAGATGTCTGGATTCTCTACAGTCAACGGTTAGATAAAGACTGGGGATTAACCGATTGCACTAGTTTTGTGATCATGTTGAGCGAACATATCACCCAAGCGTTTACAAGCGATCGCCACTTTGAGCAAGCAGGATTTGTAAAGCTTTTGTAGTGGGTGATATTTGTATGATCATACTTCGTTAAAACTTTCAATCCCCAAAAACGATCGCCCTACCATTTCCGCGATCGCCTGATCTTGATCATTGCCCCCTAATCCACCTCCAACACGATCGCATTCTCTCTCTACAACCACGATCGCCCCACCAAACCCGCGATCGCCCACTTCAAGAACGATCGCCCCTCCCACCCAAACCCACGTTCGTGAAACGTCTGCAAAGCAGAATCGCGAAACGTCTGCAAGGCAGAATTGCCCTCAGCAGCCATCGCCCGATCGCCCCTTTATTACATCAATTACCATTATCTCGCTACAAGCTTATACCTGCGATCGCGCTGCTCAACAATGGCAGCGTGCTACTTCGTATATACAGCAAGAGTCGCACTACCAGATAACATTGACAGGATACTGCCTAATCAAGTGATCCACAGTCAACAGTGGAATGTTCTCGATTTGACTTTGAGCGATCAGGAGACGATCAAAGGGATCTCGGTGGAAATCAGGCAGTGAGACAATTTGTAGAACGTGTTGCATCTGAACGGTTAGGCTGGCAAATCGATTTGAATTCAGGCGGGATGGAATGTACGTTTCGGGGGATTCAGGTAAAGAAAGTTTGCCTGTACGTTCTTTGATAATGATCTCCCAGGCACTAACAACGCTGAAATAGATTGTGTTCGCTGGGTCTGTAATAATCGCTTTTGCAGCAATGGAAAGCCGAGCATCATCAGTAACCCACCAGATGAAAGCGTGAGTGTCCAGGAGAATATTCATGGAGTAGGGAAATCAGAATTGAAAAAGTCATTCAGGATATCATTTGGAAGTGGGGCATTGAAGTCTGAGGCGATCGCAACTTTGCCTTTGTCTTGACCAGAAGTGCGAGGTTGGGTTGGGGACTGGATGGGCACAAGCCGCGAGATCGCAATGCCATTCTGAGCAAGGAGAATTTCTTCCCCACGCTGGACACGAGTGATAAGTTCGGTAAATTGATCAGCGGTTTCAGGGATGTTGATGGTCATAGTCATGCAACCAATCTTCTGAGCAGTTCCCATTCAATTATAAGTTCTGAAGGCGATCGCCCCTTCTTTCACTCAACCGCGATCGAACTTCCCTCTTTAATATCAACGATCGCCCTCCAACACCAGATCGCCCGATCGCCCCTGTCCAAAGCGATCGCCCTTCTCACCCAAACTCGATCGCCCGTCCCCAAACAAGAACACCGCGATCGCAGAACAAGATCGGCGGTCAAACATTCTTATAGCAATATTGTGATAAGGTGGATTTGGATGACAGAGGTTAAGGACAGTGCCTGAAACAAGGGTTATTTTTTATCAGGCAGAGTGGTGAGACTCCAGTTCTGGAGTGGCTTAAGACCCTCCTGAAGCAAGATCGTAAAGGGTATGCTAACTGTGTTGCCCGCATTCAACAACTGGCAAGTGCAGGTTACGAATTGCGACGACCTTCAGCAGATTACCTGCGTGATGGAATTTATGAATTACGGGCAAAACACGTCCGGGTGCAATATCGTGTTTTGTACTTCTTTTCTGGACAAAACATAGCAATCTTAGCTCATGCCATCACAAAAGATGGGGAACAAGTACCCGACATAGAGATTGAGCGGGCGATTCAACGAAAGACGCAATTTGAAGCGAATCCAGCACTGCATACTTACATGGAGGAAACAGACAATGGCGAAGACGAATGATGCCCTAAAAATTTTGCAACAAATAACTGCTAAAGATCCTGAAATGGAGGAAATGATCAAGGAAGCTTCGTTAAACGCAGAACTGGCTCACCTACTTTATCAGGCAAGAACTCAAGCAGGCTTGACTCAACAGCAACTTGCCGATCGCATTGGCACAAAACAGCCGGTGATTGCTCGCCTTGAAGATGCTGAATATGAGGGACACTCGCTTTCTATGCTGCAAAAAATTGCGCGGGCACTCAATCAGCGATTGGAGATTCGTCTGATTCCGATCGTGCCTGAGCAAAGCAACATTAATCAACGTAGTGCGTAAAGCTGGGGAAGTTAGTAGCGATCGCACTACGAAATCTATAGATCGCCAGATCGCCCAATCGCCCACCTCAAAAACGATCGCTACTCTTGCCCATACCCACAACTGCCTTGCAGCTATAGCCCGATCGCCCGTTTCCAATCAAAACTACTGCGATCGCGCTACATCAAACCCAAAGCGAGTCAGGTGGGCATTGTCAGCATTGGCTTGGCATCAAAGAACTCATGATAATGCCCACCCTACAGGTGAGCGATCTAAGGAGATAGACCATAGTAGATACCAGGCTTTCCTGGAAATGCAAAGTAAATGTGTTCTGCTTCACCCTGAACGGGGCATAGATTATTACCTTCTGATTCAGTATCAGCAAAATTGACCGTTTTATCCAGAATCGTCATTGCGTAACTCTTAGCTAGATCCATTAATCGCCCTTTTGTCACTTTATCAGAGACAAAGATAGCGCCGTTAGTTGAATGTGTACCCAGAGTGCGTCCTATTTTGGAAACAATCCCCCTCAGATCCCCTGCAAGTTTAAAGCTTGTCCATGTAAAGTTACCCTTGTGTATATTATGACCCGCTACAGCACGACATTCACGCGACCACTTTTCCGCTTCGGGAGATATATCGCCAGTTCCTCCTTTTTTAGTGAATTGCTTCCACTGAGAGTCTAAGGTTTCTTGTCTAGACTTCTTGTCTTGAGCAGTTTCAACTAGAAGACTAATTAGCTTTTTGTCGACTCGAATAAGGTTCTCAGCATTGACCCCACGTGTTTTGAAGTATCTCTTGACATCTACAACTAAGAACTGATCACCATCCAGCTTGACACCTGCATTAAAAAATGATTCTTTGACTTCAGGGGCTATTTCAAAAAGAGAGCGTAATAGTTCTTGCAATTGCTTTCCACTACTAGCAAAGCCACGTCCAAAAGTCACTCTACCTGGGTCATAAGTATTCATTGATGACGGATCACTTAGATCTTGCACCAGTCTCAACAAGGGGTTGCCAACGGGACAAAAATCTGAAACAAAGGGCGTAAGTAAAATCATCGGACGGTTATGGAAACCTAAGCCTTCGGCAGGGCAAAGCCCAACGTTGAACACGCCCAAAGGCTAGTGTATAGCCTGCTTTGTCTGATGCCTAGTGTGTATCAAAAAGCCAGCCTGAACGCTCTGTTGGGGCTATTTCTTGAAGCTCAAGGTCATCCCTTACCCCAACACACACAGGTGAAATCTGCTAGTTCGTTGAGTCGCTTTCTCAATCATTATGGCTGGTCTACGCGTCAGGTGATTCGGACGACCCGCCAAGCTGTGTTAGGGCAAATTGCCCGTCAGCGACCGCATCGAGGTGTGCCGCTGCGGGTGTTGATTGACCTGACAAGTCTGCCTAAATGCGGCAAGTTTTGCCATCTCAGCACCCCCACCGAAGACCCCGATAGGGCTGACCCGTGGGTGCGAGTGCTCAATGGCAAACGTGGCTTACATATTGTTGTGTTGTATTTGGTGCTCGGTGAGTGGCGAGTGCCCTGGAGCTTGCGGGTCTGGCGCGGTGAGGGCTATGCCAGTCCAGTACAACTGGCATGCAAGCTACTGGCAACGGTACCCACCGCGTTGAGTCAAGGGCGGGTAGTGATTGTGCAGGCAGACACAGAGTTTGGCACCGTAGAGTTTCTTAATGCCGTGGGAAAGCGCTCTTGGCGAGCACTGGTGGGGATGCGCTGCAATCGAAAAATGGTCGATGCTCAGACGCTCAAGCAACTGTATCGCACCGGAAAACGAGGGCAACAAGTACAACTAGAGGGTTTCCGCTACCCGCTGACGGTCTCCTGGTTCTGGCTCAAACGCTCACAGGGCAAGCGAGAGTTGCGCTTTGTCGTCTCCACTCATCCCTACTCTGGGGTTTATCTGGTGCGCCTCGGACGCAAACGCTGGACCATTGAAGGCTTTTTCAAAACCATCAAACATCGCTTTGGACTGCATCGCTTTGGTCAATCCACTAAGCTTGGGGTCTACCGCTGGCTCATCTTATCTTTCATTGCTTATCTTTTAGCTCATTGGATGAACCAATGGTCATGGTCGTCACTGCTGGACTGGAAAGCCGCCAGTGATTTAGCGTTGGAGACTTTATTTCCTTCGATTGTCTGGGTTCAGTTGCTCAAGAGCATTCAAAGTCGAGCTGAAATTGCAGCTCAGTATGGGTTTGAAGTTATCCTCAAACCACTTTCCAGTAAGGCTTATCGAGAATGCTGCAAGATATGAG
>CASBQE010000007.1 GCA_949127665.1 Synechococcales cyanobacterium PMM_0083 | reverse complement strand
TGAGCCGATTCGGGCGATCGCAAACATCAACATGATCCATATTTCGCCCTGGACTGCTTGCCTGGGATTGATGGCGGGAGCGGCGCGAATTTTGCCCACAGGCGGCATTTTATATTTGTATGGTCCATTCAAGCAAAGCGGTGACCATACTGCCCCTAGCAATGCTCAGTTTGATCAGAGTTTGCGACTGCAAAATCCTGAGTGGGGCGTGCGCGATTTAGAAGAAGTGATTGCCGTGGCTCAGGCGCAAAATCTGACCCTGCTGAAAACTATCGCCATGCCTGCAAACAATCTGTCTGTGGTCTTTCAACGACTTTAGGGGGTAAAATACCCTACCAAATCTGACACCTGATCAGCGATCGCGTTCTTTTACCGAAGCACAGGTCGGTAGATGCCAAGAGCCACTAGGCGCAGCGATAGAACGGCTTGCCACCAACTGAATACTGCCATCTTTGTCCACCATCAAACTATCCGCTTCTATGAGAGGGGATGAGGCAATGGAGTGAGGAGTTTTGAATTGTGTTCGCGTAGCGTCTCCGTAGGAGGTATTTTGAGTTGAGGAGGAGGGCTGAGGATTGTCTGCTTTCACTTCGACCCAAGAGGCAACGCCTTCCCCACTCTGCAACGGATCGAGGGGATTTTCTGGCAACCCACCCCGCCCCGTCACCGTAAACGAACTCCGCCGAAATCCACTTCCCGCCGCACATTTTTGATCAATTCGGTTAGAGGGATCGACTAAGCCCCCTGGCAATTGCTGTAATCCCCGACTCGGATCAATGCCTAGGGTGCTAATCGCCACAACGCCACTCACGCCAAAGGTAGAACTGGCGGTAATATCGCTAAACTCGGTCAACTGGGGACGAAACTGCAATCCATAAATTCCCTGAGTCGTAATATTGACCCGACCGCCACTGCCCGTAAACGCATTCGCTGAAATATCGCTGTTCTCGCCCTTCACCCCGACAATGAAGCCCTTTGGCGCATTAATGGTGATGTTGCCGCCATTGCCGCCTGCTCCGGCTAAGCCTGCACTGGTGGAAATTGAACTGCCGTATCGCATCAACAGGAGATCGCCAATGTTGAGGGTGATATTGGCACCATCACCGGAAACTGACACAGCGGTAATACCGCTACCTTCTAGCCGCAGAGTCCGGGCAGTGATATCGAGATTGCCTGCACTGCCGTTGCCAAAGGCACTGGAACTGATTACGGCTCCATTGGTCACGTCAAGAGAGTCAGTTTGAATCGTGATATCGCCGCCGCGCCCAATCCCGGTTGGTGCAACTTGACTGCCAATCCCGCTGACGAATTGTTGATTGGGTGTCGTGCCATCCACGGTGATCGTCTTGGCGATGACGCGCACATTTCCCGCATTTCCCTGACCAAAGGTGCTGGCAGAGACTAAAGCACCATTCGCCACTGTAAGGGAACCAGCCTCCACCGTGACATCTCCGCCGCGACCGTTGCCTGTGGACAAAACTTGACTGCCTATGCCGCCAGGAGTTAGACCATTGAGCGTGGAACCATTGAGGGCGATCGCGTTAGCAGTGACCCGGACATTTCCGGCATCACCCCGACCAAAGGTACTGGCAGACACCGCTGCACCATTCGCCACCATAAGGGAGCTAGTCTTCACCGTGACATTTCCACCCCGTCCGTTACCTGTAAGTTCAACTTGGCTGCTGATACCACCGGAACCTAGACCATTGGGCGTAGTGCCATCTAGGGCGATCGTGTTGGCGGTGACTCGGACATTTCCGGCACCCCCTTGACCAGAAGTGCTGGTTCCGATGAACGAGCTATCGTACACCCGAATATCAGCGGCAGTAATGTGAACATCGCCGCCCTGCCCAGTCGCATTGCTGCCAACTAAATTGGCGATCGCACTACCCTGAGTGAGTTCTAGCCTTCCGATCGCGTTGATCGTAATAGTCCCGGCTTGATTGGTCGCCGCATTGTCAACGCCAGACAAGATTCCTGCAAAGATCAAGCCATTATTCAACGCAATATTGCGTCCTGTCACCACCACTTCACCGCCACCCTTACTAGATCCTGTATTGACTCGTGAACGATTATTAATCAGGGTAATGTCCCGTAGTGGTGTGGTGGCAGGAATGCTCAAACTCAGAAGATCGCCCTGTTGCTGCAACCCGACTGTGCCATTTTCGCCCACTGCCGCTAGCTCCAATCGTTGCCCCGACGCAACGACGATCGAATCATCCAGCGTCACATCGCCACCCACAAGCGCAAAGTCAGTAAACAGGCTATTAATCCCCGCGCCAATCCGAAGTCCTGATCGAATTTCCCCCGGTGTTTGACCAAACTGCAAGCCGATCGGCACACTGACTGTTAACAAGGGGGCTACAGTCTGGTCACGGGTGTCAAATACGGTGCCATCCTGAAACAGCATCCGCTCGGCTGTCGTTGCTAGAAAGGAGCCACCATTCAATAGTGTGGCTCCGGGACCAAACACAATCCCATTCGGGTTGAGTAAGAAGAAATTGCTGGGGGCAAGGTTGGTAAAGGTTGGATCAACGGTCGCAATAGTGCCGTTAATATTGGAAATGTTTGCTCCAGTGACACGCACAATCACATTCCGAATTGCAGGATTGGTGGCAAACGCAGCAAAATCGCCATTGGGTAAAGAAAACTGCTGAAAGCTGTGAAATAGGTTGCTGCCGCGCGTCGTACCGTTAATAATTCCGCAAGCTCCACCCGTTCCGCCACAGACTCCAAACACTTGGGTGCCCAAGGTTGCATCGGGCACAATTTGAGCTTGAACGGTTTGAGAAAGGAAGATAGCGGAAACAGCAGCACTGGCAAGGGCGAAGCGATGCGACAGGCTCAGCGGCATAAATAACAGGCAGAAAGTGTTGGAATTGCCGTAATTCTACCAGCGATCGCGGAGGGCAATGGTTTGTTTCTGAAAAAATAAAGTCCCATCACAATTCATCCCAGATTGCAGCCCGGTATAAAATAGGTAGACTGAATTTTTTACTGGTTCTGCGTGGGTTTCGGCTCCACTCAACCCACACAGAACAAACCCGATACAGTGATCCAATTGCTGTTTAGCTGGTGTTGATCAGTGGAAAAAGACGAACTGCGGAGGCTCTGGGAGGACGAACAGCACTGGGGACGTGGTTCGTTCGGCGGCAATTTTTGCAAACAAGATCCTCGTCTTTTCGTCCCAAAACGGCGGCTACCCGGTGGAACACTCAACCTCGCCCACGCTGGCACTGCCCATTCTGACTGGCATTATGGTGCTACTGGTATTACTAGTGCTACTGATGCGGTGATCTGTGGATACCCTGGGACGTAGCGATCTAGCACTGCGATCGCTCCTCTTGATTGGGCGCGATCGCAGTATAGGTTGACTCAAGCACTCAAATGGTGACTCAAGTACTCAATGAGTACCAGTCGTAAATGATCGAGGGTTTCAACGGATTGTTTCAGCTTGGGATAGGAGCCTGGGCTAGTAAAATACCAGGCAGCAACATAAGGAACCTCCAACAAAATCAATTGCCGCAAATGTTCAATGGGTGTCTGGGGTTGATCTGGGTAATAGTTTGCTAAAACCTGAGCAGCGTATCCTTGAACGTAGGCAGTATAGAGTTCAACCACCCCCAAGATCGTGAACTCCTGGTCTTCTTCCCAGGTTGCAAGTAATCGCCGCTCATCTCCCATCTCAAGATACTCGCCATCTAAGCGCTCCGATAGATTACGAATTTGCTCACGAATTGGATCGTTGAGTTCAGGCGTTAGCAACTCTAGATTGTCCATAGGTTATTCGTTCTCGCCATAGGTCACAATCTTGCCATTGCGCTCAATTAAAAACTGATTGCCTCGATTCCAGCGCGTTGCACTATTAGGTAAGTCTTTCCTTTTAGCACTTTTCTTATTAAAGTTTGCCGCTTTCCTCAAATATTTCAAGTAGTCGTTCTTGAATCCATGTTTGTCTGCATGTTTGACAATGCTGGTTGCCAACGTTGGATACGTGGCTCTATCCCAGTCTGCCATTAAGCTCTCCATTTCTGCGATTTCTGCTTCGGTACATTGTTCAAAGAGAATACTTTCATAGAAATCCAGAAATTCGTTGTCTGGGTTCATGGAAATGTTCGCAGTGCTTGGTCTGATGAGATGTCTGAAACCAGTTGGGCAAAGGTGGTATGAAGAATAGCCTGAATCGCTGGAGTATCCGCCAAGGTAGGCACAAGACGCTACTTTTACAGTCAAAAATAAGTCAAATAATCATATTTGCAGTCAGCAACGCCCTAGCATTTTTTACTTTGCTAACTCGTTCGCTTTTTTGGCAAGATCCACATCTTTTTGAGTGATGCCGCCAGCGTCATGAGTCGTGAGGTCAATGGTGACGCGGTTGTAGACATTAAACCATTCCGGGTGGTGCCCCATGGATTCGGCAACCAGTGCCAAACTCGACATAAATCCAAAGGCTTCCACAAATGACGGAAACTGATATTGACGGTGCAGTTTACCGTTTTGGATATCCCAACCATCCAACTGACCTAAAGCAGCATCGAGTTGATCGGGGGAAAGAACAAGAGCGCTCATGGCGGCGATATCCTGAAAAGTTGGTTTGTTGGAAACAGTCATGGGGGACGCGATCGCCGAGATTCCATAAACAAAGCGTGACTGACTCATTGGAATTGCAGAAAACCTAACCTGACTAAGCATCGCAATTCCAACAAACAAGAGTAAAGCAATCAGCTTGGACCAGTGACGTGACAAAGTTTGATATAAACCTCGATAATCCATGGAAAAGCATTCAGAAACGGCCTAAAAAGGGCTGGAGCGATCGCCAAAAAAATTGGAAATCAGAAACCCTAATCAGCATTGGCTACCCAATATTGTCACTAGCGATCGCTACTTAGACTTGAGATTTTCGATCGCTGTTTCCACGGAACCTTGAAGCGATAAAAATTGCTCCAACCGAACCAGCTTCACGGTCTGTGTGACGCGAGGATTGGTGACGAGTTGTAGGGTGCCGCCAGCAGTTTGAACCTTCTTGGTTAGCTGAACTAAAGCACCCAGTCCAGAGCTATCAATAAAATCAATCTTAGATAAATCCAAAATGAAGTGTTTCGGTCCCTCTTCCACACATTGAGTAAAAACAGAGCGGAATTTTGGCTCGGAGAAAGCATCCAAAAGACCTGTGAGGCGAAATAGTTGGTAATCGTCCTTGATGTCGCGTGTGCCTCTCAAGCTTACAGTCAAGGTTAGTTGCTCAGGAATAAAACCCTCCTAGTGGTTATAGCCCAAATTAGACGCTTCATTATATAGTCTTCGCGTTCAACCGAACACAGCAATACTACGCTGAAGTTCAGGCTATTTTAGCACTCTAGTTTCTAATCAGGTAGATTTTTTGAGTGGGTATAGGAGGCTGATAAGAGGTTGAACTCTGATGATTACTTTGCAATCAAACCCCTTGTGCCGTTAAGCCCCATCTCGATCGCAGCGGCTCAGGGCAATATCCCGAAAAAAACAGCGATCGCTTCCGTACCATCGGCTTTGGCAGGTCGGGCGATCGCCGATGCAATTGGGCTAACCGAGGCTCAACGCCTGACGCTCAAAACATTGGGAGCGATCGCAAAAAACATTTTGTCATCGCTGCTATCGCTCTAAGCTGCGCGGGTCGAGGGCATCCCGCAATCCGTCGCCCAGCAGGTTAAAGGCTAAGACAGTCAAGATAATCAACAGGGCAGGCGACCAAATTAGCCAGGGTTGCAACACCAAAACCGATGCATTCGTGGCGAGGGAAAGCATATTCCCCCAGGAGGGATCTGGCTGCTGAATGCCCAAACCAATCAGACTCAGCACCGATTCTGCCACGATGAAATCGGGAATGGAAAGGGTCGCCGCAATAATGATGTAGGTGGCAGTTTGGGGCAAGATGTGACGCACAATGATGTAGAGCGATCGCCCGCCCATTGCCCGCGCCGCCTGCACAAATTCCCGCTCTTTCAGCGACAGCACCTCACCGCGAATCACCCGCGCCAGCCCTGCCCAGCGAATGAAGGACGTAATCAAAATAATCAGCAAAAACCGCTGAGCGCTGCTGAGTCCCGTGGGCAGCACAGCGGCTAGGGCAATCAATAAATAGATGCTAGGAATCGTCATCAGCACTTCTACTAGGCGCATCAGAATGATATCCGTCCAGCCACCAAAGTAGCCAGAGATGCCGCCCACCAGCATTCCTAAGGGGAAAGAAATTGCAATTCCCACCAGCCCAATGCTGAGGCTAATCCGTCCGCCAAAAACCAAGCGGCTGAACTGGTCACGGGCTTGCTCATCCGTGCCCAGCAGATTCCATTTAGCAGCGCCTTCAGTGCCAAACAGCCGCAGGGTTGCGGGAATTCCTGGAAACACCTCTACTTCATCAAACTGGGGATTGGTCAGGGAAAACTGGGTTGGCAGCGGCAGCTTAATTTGAAACAGGCGATAGGGTTCTCCTTGAACAAAGAAGCGAATGGGTGAAGGTTTGCTGCGATCGACAATCAGCTTGCGATCGCCCGTCTGCAAATCTACTGATCCCTGAGTCGTGGGATAGACATGAGGACCTACTATTCCTGGCTCATTCCAATAAACCTGAGTGGGTGGCAACAATGCCCCATCGGGCTGAGAATTGTAGGGATCGTAGGGCGCGACAAATTCAGCCGCAATCACGGCAAGATAAAAAGTGATCAAAACCAATGCCCCCAGCCGCGCCAGAGTATTGGTCTTTAGCCGTCGCCACCAGTTCATAGGAGAGAAGCCAAGATTTTGTTTATTCAAATTAGCACACTAAGTTAGTGTACTGATTCAGATGTCCGACGGGGCTTAGATTTACGAGTCTTCCAAATCCTCATGTTCGACCACAAACACATTGGAGTAAAGATTGGCGACAATCTGCTTGCCTTGTTGGGTCAAGGAGAGGTAATGGAGTGCATCTTGAACGTAGGGATGAACACTGTGCCAGTAAAATTTGGGATAATCTCGGCGCAAATCTCCAGGATGGCGATAGCCCAAGGTTTTGTTTACCCCAGTTTCCTCAAACTCATAGAACAACGCTCCAATTTTTTTCAGGTAGCGGGGGTCGCTCAGTTGCCCGATCAAATCAGATGCCCGAATCAAACCCGGAAAGTTAGTGGTTTCTTGGTGATCTTCTGCACTGGGAACCGGAAAGCGCGTCAGTTCAATGTTGTGCTTAATCACTTCAGCATCGAACAGCTTATGCCCCCCAAAGCGCTCATCAATAAACAGTTTTGCCCGGTCTACATGGTAAGGCGTGAGGGCGGCATCGGAGGAACCGATCGCCAGCGGAACCATGCCGCCATCTTTGCCGGTGGCATAGAACCCATTTCGATCTTGGCGGCAAACCCCTTTAACGTAACCAATATCATGGCAAACTAGGGCGATGATGTAGTGCAGCCAATCCTCACAAGAAACGCCGCCTTCGCGAATGTGTTTGCCGCGCAGAATTTCTTGCCCCACTAGAGCGACGAGAATAGAATGCTCGACGTTGTGGTAAAGCGCATCGCTGTTGGCGATATTTTCCATTGCCATGGAGCCAACCCACCCGATGATGTCTTCGTAATCTGACTTGAGTCCGCCATAGGTGCGGCGATAGCCTTCCTTCAGCTTTTGAACAAAGTCTTCGATTAATAGTTCAGTGGCATTAAACATGCTGCATTTTGCTGAAACTGGGTGCGATCGCGATACTTAACCCTCTCCTAAAAATTCATCTTAAACAGGATAGGTTTTGAAAAAGAGTTTCTGGTATGGTCCTTTGCTGCGGCTTTGCGGTGTTCAAGTAGACAAAGACTCTGTCTATTTGTATCTCCCCAATCAACTTATACATCCCCAATCAACCCAAATCAGGCAGATTAATAGAACCACACTCAGCTTTCTGATAGCTTAACCAATGCATCTTTGACGATGGGCGGCAACTGGCGTAGAATCTTGCCTTTTTCGCGATCGACCGCTACCAACGTTACTTTTGCAGAGACAAACAGCGTTTGCCCGTCGATCGATTCAATCTGATAATCCCAGTTAATTCGCACGCCAGACATTTCGCTCATCCGGGTTTTGACAATCGCCGCCATGCCCATTTGCACCGGGTGATGATAGCGCAAGGCAAGATCTACGACGGGCAAATCGCAGCCCAACGCCACCAAATCAGTAAATTCAACTCCAATCGATCGCAGGCATTCAATCCGAGCTTCTTCCATCCAAGCAATGTAGGCACCATGCCAGACAATGCCGCCATAGTCCGTAGTATGCGGATGAGCAACAACTGAATACTCAAACCAGGTGGGAGCGATCGCTTGCAGATTAGTCTGAAGCACACCTTTTAGGGGAAGCTGAGGGGTATCAGAGGGATTGGTAATCATTAGAATAATTGCTCTAATTTATGCTAAATAAACGATTAAAGAATATTTCAACTCAGTAGATTAGTACAGATTTGTGAAAAATTGTGGATTCAAAATACAGTTGATTGAGCGCGGTTAAAGATAAGGCTATTAATAGAAATAGATTTTGTTGCCAATCGTTCTAAATTTCAAAAAATCCCTATCTTACATAGCAATATAAATCACCTCCAGCACACCTAAAGTTTCAAAACGCGAGACAACCAATGATAGAAAAAATTTTACTAGCAAATTCCGGCACTGGACATTCTGAAGAAATGCTTAAAGCTCTGATGGATATCCCTTCAATTCAACGAGCGAAAGTGACTGTTCTGCACGTCGTTTCTGCCCAAACGAGCGCCGAGGCAATGACCGAAAAATGGGAGGAAGGCGGCAAGGTGTTGGCAAATGCCATTCAATCATTAAAGCTTGATCCAAACCATGTGAATGCTATGTTGCGTCAGGGCGACCCGAAAGACGTGGTGTGCAAAGTGGCAGAGGAAATCGACGCAGATCTGATCATCATGGGATCGCGGGGACTCAAGCGGATCATGTCTATTTTGGAAAACTCGGTCAGTCAATATGTGTTTCAGCTATCATCTCGCCCCATGCTATTGGTCAAAGATGATATCTACGTTAAGAAAATTAAGCGGGTGATGGTGGCGATCGACAAATCTGAAGCATCCAAGACTTGCTTAAAGTTGGCGCTGTTTTTGCTGCGCGATATTAAAGGGAGTCAACTGACGCTGGTACATGTTGATCCCAGCATGGGTGCAAAAACAGAGCGGAAAACGGGCGCTGAAGCGGAGAAAGACGCTGTTTTAACTTCCGCGATCGCGGAAGTTAAAAAAATGGGCGTAGCCTATCAATGCATCTCTGCCGTGGGCAAACCTGGCGAACTAATTTGCAGCATTGCGGAAGATACTCACGCCGATTTGCTGGTGTTAGGGTCACCCGATCGCCGACCTTCGATCGCCAAAGGCTTGCCTGACCTCGATCGCCTTCTAGGAACCTCCCTGTCAGACTATGTGCGAGTCTATGCCAATTGCCCGGTGCTATTAGCGAGAACGGCAGCATAGGAGAACGGCATTAGGGGCGCAAGCTACGTCAGATGAAATGTAGTTAAATACTCTCGCCCCTAATTTCTTCAAGCCTATAGAATGAATTAACGTCTTATCCGCTTTGGGATGCTTGACCTTAGCGATAGAATTAAAATTCGATTTAGCCTGATTCAGTAGCAGGTCTATTCCTTATATCCAAAACCCCATTTAGGAAATGATGGTATTTTGATGGCAATAAGCGATTTGGAGCGGTGCTACGGAATTTTGGGGCTTAAGTCTGGCGCTTCACTAGAAGAAGTGAATCAGGCGTATAAAAATCTGGTTTTAATTTGGCATCCCGATCGCGTACCCAAGGGCAATCCTCGCCTAGTCGAACAGGCAGAGGAAAAGATGAAGGAACTCAACCATGCCCGCGATCGCCTGCGCGATCGTGCAAACGGGCAGGCAACTTCTAACCGGGATAATCAATCGACCAAAAGCACTCGTGCAGAATCAGAGCCTCGCTCCCAATCTCGACGGCACTACTATCAGCCCTATCCTCGCCCCCATCAGCAGTATCAAGAGTCTAGCTCTCACACAAAAGAGACCCCCCGTTATTCTGCATCCTCTGGGCAAACTGCAAAGGCTCAATCGGCGCAAAACTCAAAGCCGCCAGAGCCACCTCGGTCATCTTCAACCTTCAACCAGTCGGACTACGCCCGTTATCAGGCGCACTCTCAGGCAGCCTCCTCTCAGGTCAGTTCGGCAACCTCTGCAACAAAACCCTCTTCGTCACCCAAACCTGAACCGCCACCCCGTGCTGTTTACGAAGCCCCAGTTTGGCGATCGCCCCATCCCGACATGAGCGGCACCAATTTTAGTGGCGCAGATCTCGCAGAACGAGATTTATCTCAGCGGAACTTAAGCAATGCCAATTTAAGCAATGCCAATTTAAGCGATGCCTTTCTGCACGGCGTTAACTTGAGTGGGGCGAATTTGCAGCAAGCAAATTTATTTCGGGCAAATTTACTGCAAGCAAATTTGAGGCAGGCAAATCTAAAAGAAGCTAACTTGATTGGGGCAGATTTGAGCGGAGCGGATTTAAGTGGGGCAGATTTGAGGGGTGCCAAAGTGAGTGCGGGCGATCGCGTCATGGTCAAACTAACAGGAGCTATTTTGACAGGAGCTATTCTGCCTGATGGTCGCGTTTATAATTAAACCCGTAAATGGGTGTTGCCAACCTGAAGATTCTACTGCGGCAGGCTTCGCCAACTCTTTCCTGGATTCCGTTTCTCCTTTGGAAAAATTTCACGGCCAGAATCACAATGAATGATTGATTTCTTGGCTCTCTAAGAGTCTTCGTTCAAGTCAAATTCGCGGTTCCAATCGGGGAAGTCTGCTTGAGGTAGGCGACCATAAAGCTGAATTTGGCTGATAGGTTGCCAGGGCACTCGTTTGAGCAAGCTGACCGTTAACGCTGACATTTCAACCGGATCAGGAGCAGGGTCGGCTTCAAAAATAACCTGGAGGCGATCGCCGATCATTCGCAGTTTGGCAGTCACTCCCATAGGTTTAAGCGATTGCAGCATCAGCGTGGTCAATGGGTCTAGCATCGCTTCAGGACTTGCTGCGGGAGGCGCGGCAGAATTATCAGCGTCTTTATCTGGGACATTAGCGATTGGAACGGCGGGGCGCATTGCCTGTCTGGGGTCTACCACATTCGCCGCTGGAATATCTTCTGGCAGAATAGTCGTCAAGATTTCATCGGTTAAGGTGTTGATCACGGCTAATCGATTTGCCTGTTGTTCGATCGTTTTTTCAAATAAATTTCGCACTAATCGCCCATTACCAAACGTGCGATCGCGATTTTTATAGAGTTCTGTCAATAATATTTTCAATTTTTGATTTGCTTCATCTGTGGGTGAAAAATGGCTATCTTTGCACATTTTTTTGAAGATGGCGACCAGTTCATCAGGCGTATAATCATTGAAGTAAAAATAGCGATTAAACCGCGATTTTAATCCAGGGTTAGATTCAACAAATCGTGCCATTTCATCGGTATATCCAGCCGCAATTACCACCAAACGGCTACGATAATCTTCCATCCGTTTTAGCAACACATCCACCGCTTCTTGCCCAAAATCACGCGAGCTATCTGCAGGAACAAGCGCATAGGCTTCATCCACAAACAGCACACCATCTAAAGCTGATGTTACTTTTTCATCGACTTTTTTAGCCGTGCCGCCGATGAATTCAGCCACCATACCGGCGCGATCGGTTTCAACTAAATGCCCTTTGGTCAAAAATCCTAAGGCTTTAAAGATTCGACCTGTTAGTCGAGCAACCGTCGTTTTTCCGGTTCCGGGCGGACCAGAAAATACCGAATGTAGAGATACTGAAGTGGTTGCTAACCCACGCTCTGTGCGAACTTTTTGTACTTTCAAGAAATTAGTTAAGGTGCGAATTTCTGCTTTAATATTGGTCATGCCAACCAATTGATTGAGTTCGTCTAAAACTTTTTCTAGGCTTTCTGGTGCTTCGGCATCAGCCGCATTGTCCGCCGATACTTTAGCGGTATCAGTTGAGGCTTTCGGATTATTTTCGTAGGTGTGTAGGAGTTGCCAAATTGTAGCTAGCGCTCCTGCCTCTTCTAGCGTAATATTGCCATCTGCTTTCACCACTGATTGAGCAAATCGATAAAAACTATTCACCGTTTTATTCAGAAAATCTGTGCCCTTTTCCTCATCCATTTTTTTGAGTAATAATGGCAAGGAAAGCTGATTAGTTGTAGGTGAGTCTTTTTGTAGTTCTAACAGGATTTTGAGCGCTTCTTTTTGATATTTCAGCCGAACATCTGGCAAAAACTCCCACTGATCAAAAATTGCTTTTAGCCGCTCTTTATCTTGCTTAATCAAGGCATAAATTGTGATAAAACCTAGCAGTTCATTGGCAGTAATTTCATTGTTGCTGCGTCCACAAATCAACACAATTTGGGCTAAATCTGTTAGCAAAAGGTGTTCATATTCTTTATTCAGTTGCAGCAAGGGTAGAACTTCTGCATACAAGCTGTTGGCTTCTTGCTTAATTTCTCTTGTATCCATTTCAACCTCCCTTATGGATTAATGTCTTCCCAGAGCCGAGTCAATTGGTAACGCCATGCGCTGAGGGTTTCTTCTCGCGCTGTGGCACCCGCTTTCATGTCGCCCAGCATTCCTTCCTCATAAAAACGGTCTAGGGTTTGCAGGGTGGCTTCAAGAGACTGCCCTTGTTGTTTGGCGGCCTGAACAATCTGACGAACTCTAGCTTCTACTAGGCGACTAAAGCAGTTATCCAAGCCCTGCTGACGCAGATGGAGCAGCCGTTGCACTGCGGAGACAAAATCTTCTGACGTTAAACCAGCACAACTATGTTGATAAACGCCCCATAAAACATCTTGTTGCAATGCATAGCGAGTTTCTTGAGTCAGATCAAAGTTGTCTTCCATCAGTTGCTCAATAAACGGTTGAGCCTCTTGAGCAGGAGCGATCGCCACCAGCAACCTTAGCCACGACTGATCATCCGACAACAGCACCAGCAAGCGAAATTCAGGGGTGTCTATTTGCCATGATCCAGGCGCTAAGAGTGCGACCTTTTCACCAAATAGTTGAGTCAGTTGAGTAGATAGTTCAGTCGAGATCATTAGTTTTTGAGTATCTTCTCACACTGCGATCGCCGTGTGATCTTGCAAAAGGATGAAAAATTTACCTGCCAAAAATCAAAAACTCCCCTGAACGGAATCAGGGGAGAAAGAGCTAAAGGAAACCTTTAACGAAAAAGCTAGGAAATCCATTCCTCAATGGCTTCTTCTTTAGTATTAGTCCGCCGCTCCGGGGTTTCGCGCTCGAACTTCATATGAATTGCCCGCATCTGCTCACTATCAGCGGCAACTGCCATAATTGGGTAGTCGATTAACCCATCCTGAAAAGACATTTGAAACCGGAAGGTGCCATCTGTATTGAGCGCGATCGGGCGACCACCCACCGTCACCGTAGCATCTGGCTCCGTAGCTCCATACACAATCAACTCCGCGTCTGCAATCAACCAAAATTGACGAGGGCGCATGATGGGTAAGGAGCCTGAGAAACCAACCCCAGACATCCCAACTCCAGACATATTCATGCCGACTCCAGACATCCCAATACCAGAGGTTGTGATGCCAACACCGGACATATTCATGCCAACTCCAGACATGCCAATTCCAGAGGTTGTGACTGCACCGGGAACTGCCCATAGACCAGAGCCAGATGCAAGTACATAAGAGCTTACAGATTGCTGGATTGAACCCGCAACATGTTGAACTGAGCCTGGAACTTGCGCCTGTTGCATAGAACCGAAGATGGAACCCGCAACCCGCTCAGCTTGATCAACTTCGGTTAAGTCATAGATGGGCTGATAACCAGAAACAGATGGATCAACGGTCATCTGTTTTCCTGGAGGTGTCAACGTGGCGTAGGTTTTGCCGTGCAATTCTTCCTCCCAAGGAACCGTGATGAACTGATCTTCAATCCAATCAGATGGATAGATGGGCGGAATCCGAACGGGGGCTGAGCGCGACAAAATTAACCAGCGTCCATCGGCACAGCGATAGCCAATATCGATTACGTAGTCGCGATCGCTGACTGGAATTGGCAAATACCATTCCTGAGCTAGCTCATCGCAGGGATATTCTTGAATGCTGTGGGGTGACTGAAACAGGAGGCTAACATCGGTCACATCATAAATACGAAGGGCAAGCTGCTGTCCGCCTTGCTGCCGTAGTTCTTGCTTTGCCGCAAAGGAAATATCCCAGTAGGTGTATGCCCACTGAGGATCGCGGGGCATCAGCACAATTCGGCTGTCGCCATAGCCTTGGGGAAGATCGGGTAAGCCTTCGTCAACCGATGCCAAATCTCCACCGATGCGGTCATCTTGACCCAAATTAAATTTGGCAGTTTCTACCACTTCTTGAGGCGCTCTATTACGCTGAGCTGCAATTGCGCCTTCTTCCTGCATTGCCTGAATGGCTTGAATCGCTGCCAATAACTGATCTTTACGCATCCGGCTATAGCGAGAAACACCGCATTCACTGGCGACTCTCCGAAGTTGCCGCAGCGTCATTTCATCAATGGGAGGACGTTCTGTAGACATTGCAGATGATGGCTCCAAACTAAGCGAAAGGATAAAAATGACTTTCTATAAAAAACCGATGATTTCTGACTAACGCCTGATGGCGAACTAGGTAGTTTGGGGGATCAGGATGAAATTGTTAAAACAATGTTGCAAGAAAGCTGAATCAGGGTCAAGGGCTAGAACAAAGAAATTTGAAGCGTTTGACGGATGCTTAAGCGATCGCGAGATCAACATGTCAAGCTTTCATGACATATCGGTCTCAATGGGGATCACTCAGAGGGGTGAAGCGAGGATGCGATGCCCGCAGGGATTCCTGTGGAAAGCTTCGCTAACGTTTTACGAATCGCACCGGCAGATTAAAGGGGATTGGATGGTACAACTCGATATACTCAGAAAATACAGTCTGATATTTAAAGAAGATATCCAGCATGGTTGCAGACCGCACATCGCAAGAACAAAGCCCTTTGTCAGAGCTTGATTTGGCAATAGTGGATCAGACTAAGGAGCAGTCTAAGCAGGGCGATCGCCAGCAGAGTAGTTTAATTAGTCGGGTTCTGTCGCCTGCGGTAAAGCTTTGGCTGCGATCGCAGCTTGACCATGTGGAAGAACTAGAACTGGAAATTGAGGCGGGCGATCGCCAGCTTTTATCGGGTTCACTGCATCAAGTAATTGCTTCTGCGAATCAAGCAATTTACAAGGGTTTGCACTTCAGCCAAGTTAGAGTCGCTGCACAAGCGATTCAAACTAACTTGGGGCAAGTGTTGCGAGGAAAGCCGTTTCGGTTACTCGTCCCATTTCCGGTTAGCGGCACTGTGACCCTATCAGAAGCAAATTTAAATGCGTCCCTTCATGCGCCACTGTTGGGAAATGCAGTCAGCGATTTTTTGCTCGGCTTACTGAAAAGCAAGATAGTGGACGGTTCCGGTGATACCACTGCTGAACTCCAAAATATTCAGGTCAACCTCCGAGAAGGTGGGATGACATTCAATGCGACGCTGGTGCAGGATGGTCAACATTATCCGCTGATAGTGCGAACGCAGCTAGCGATTGAAGGGGGCGATCGCCTGCGGCTGGATCAATTTGATTGCCAGTTAAAAGCGGAAGTGGAGTTAAGTACACTTGGTGACTTGCCAACCAGTTTTACGTTTGATCTTGGCTCGGAAGTTTGTTTAGAGGAGTTAGCGATTCATCCTCAGAAAATTGTGTGTCGAGGACGAATTACTGTTATCCCAGCTTAATTGGTGCGTTGAGCGTAGCCGAAACGCACCTCACACAAAGCGCGACTTCAAGCGCCTAGCCAACGGGCGGCATCTTTCGCGTGGTAGGTAAGAATTAGGTCGGCTCCGGCACGTTTGAAGCTGGTGAGAGTTTCTAAAACGACCCGCTGTTCGTCAATCCAGCCGTTGAGAGCGGCGGCTTTGATCATGGCATATTCACCGGAGACATTGTAAGCAGCGACAGGCAAATTGGAAGCTTCCTTTACACGCCAAATGATATCCATGTAAGACAGAGCAGGCTTCACCATTAGCATATCTGCGCCTTCAGCAATGTCTAGCTCAATTTCTTTGAGGGCTTCACGAGCGTTGCCTGGGTCCATTTGGTAAGTGCGGCGATCGCCAAACTGAGGCGCAGAATCGGCAGCGTCCCGAAACGGACCATAGTATGCCGATGCATATTTCGCCGCATAGGACATAATCGGCGTGTCTTGGAAACCTGCTGCATCCAATCCTTCGCGCACCGCTTGGACAAAGCCATCCATCATGCCAGAAGGAGCGATAATATCTGCGCCTGCTTTTGCTTGAGAAACGGCAGTTTTTTTCAGCAGTTCCAGCGTGGGATCGTTCAGCACTCGTCCCGTCAGGTCGCCCACTTCTAAATAGCCGCAGTGTCCATGGGCAGTGTATTCACACAGGCAAGTATCTGCAATCACAATCAGGTCAGGCACCGCTTCTTTGACCGCCGTTGCTGCTTTTTGGACAATCCCGCAATCATGCCAAGCGCCCGTAGCATCGTCATCTTTATCGGCGGGAATGCCAAATAAAATGATGCCAGGAATGCCCAAGTCGTAAACTTCCTTGGCTTCTTCAACAATTTTATCTACCGAAAGCTGAAACACTCCCGGCATAGATTTCACTTCTTTGGCGATCGCCTCACCCGGCACTGCAAACAGCGGGTAGATAAAATCGCTGGTGGTTAATACCGTTTCACGCACCATGCGGCGAAGTTGAGGCTGGCTACGAAGGCGACGAGGACGATGAACTGGAAACATAGTTAGATTTAAGGATGCATCAGTTCTTAAAAGTCTAAAACGTTCTGTTGAT
>CASBQE010000006.1 GCA_949127665.1 Synechococcales cyanobacterium PMM_0083 | reverse complement strand
ATGGGATTTAATTAAAGTCGAGTCTAAATCTAACATTGAAATAAATCTCGAAAGTAGATGGTCATTGAACGCTAGACGTTTATAACTGGCCATAGAAAAGGGAATGGGCAGAGACGGGTTTTCGGACAGGGGAAGCCGAGATTGAACCTCATACTTGGCCAGATTGAGTGCGGTGAGCGACGCATTAAAGTGAAAGTCTAGGCGTTGAGCATCACGGGTTTGAGCATCACACAACCCGGTGAATTGTTTGGCTTCTCTAAAAATAAATTCAATTTGGAACCTGGCCTTGTAATACTCCAAGATCCGTTCTGCATCAAGTTCCACATCGGTTGAGAACAACAAGGCATAGCTGGTTTTTCCGGGCTTGCGGGTATCGACTAGACAAGCGATGCGAATTTGCCGCTTCAAAGAGACGTGCCACACGACTAGCGTATAAAGGTTAAGTTTCGGCTCGAGTTGGCGAACCAGGGTTAAGCGGCTAAAGTCCTGGAAGTCTACTTTGCCATCATATTTGCGCTTCGCTCCTCGAGATTTTTGTGCTCCACTGTAGAGATAGTTTAGGTTGGCATCGTGGCGTAGTTTGCCCACGAGATGAAGGTTGAGGGTAACGACACCCTCAACAAATTTCTTCTTGCTGAACCCGGCATCGACCACCAGGTAGTTCAGATCGTCTGGGAAATAAGGAGCCGTCTGTTGCAGGTGTTGAATGGAATGATCCATCCGAGTCGGCTCCGCGTCTGAAGGTCTTGGTGCCGGGGGGACTTCGGGCAGTTGTTGGAGTTTGGCTTGCGCTCGTTCTATCGTGGTTCGCGAAATGGGAGTGCCACGACTTGATGGCCGTTTGGATTTGTGGGGAGTCTTATCCTTGGCTAGATTCGCGGGGGTCTGCTGTACCGATAGGGTGTAGGCGTGGCGGGCTGCTACATCGATCACGGCGATCGTTGAAATCTCTAACCCTTTTTCACTGCGACTGGCACTGCCGTTGTAGAACCAATCTAAGCCGTGGGTCTTTTTGCCGCTTTTGGGAATAAACGAGTTGTCCATCCCCCCAACCCTGGCACCAGTCGCAGGAGGGGCTGCGGCAATCAGATGGGAATTCAAACCCATGAAGTTGAAGGGTTGACTGTATTGGCGGCGGTAGCTTTTCTCCGACAGCACACTGTAGCGGCTCAAGTTCGTGAAGTTGACTTTGCCACACAGTAACAAGATGGTGGGAAACAAGATCAACAGAAACTTTTGCTGCGGTTTGCTAAATGCCCCATTTTGGTAAATAGGGCTTGTAGAATATCCATAATGCTACCTCTCTGGTGTGGTCTTTTATCTATCTGCACCTTAAAAGGGGGGGTAGCTTTTTGTCTACTGCCTCTATTTTTCTCCCCGAAAACTGTCCGAACCATTGAAGTGGGACGAAGCACGGCAAAAAGTTCAGACTCTGGTTGATGAGGTTTCACCCAAAATTTCTGAGCTAGAAAAGGAGATGATCGCTAAGGGGGTGGACTTTTCTGTCATCATCAACAGTTACTTCGATGGGCAAGTGCGTGATCTCATTTTGTATATTGATCGCACTCAAACTAGTCAACTGGAACTAACTGAGTCTGACATAAAAATCATCACCGATAGCCTGGAACCCTGGCAAAAGGTAAACGCCTCCGCCTTCCTAGGCGCAACCGCAGGACTAGGCGTTGGGCTGGGTACATCATCGATCGCTTCTAGCATAATTGTTCCTGCAACGGCGTTCACCCACATCACCTCATTTCTGGGTTTGCAGAGTGGCATCTTAGTTGGTGCGACTACTTACACAATGCTCACGGCAGTCGCTCCGATCGCGCTTGGTGTTGGCGTTGGCGCTGGCATCTTCGGTGGTGCCATGTACGCGATTAACGAGCGTGAAAAGAATATTCTGAGTGACTTCTTGGGTGATGTTGTGATTTCAGCTTTGCCAATGGCGCACATTGACGGCAACTTTGACCAGTCTGAAAAAGATGCCATTCAGCAAATCTTGATGAATGCCTCTATTAGATCGAAAGACCAAAAGCGCATTATGGCAGCCTTAGAAGCCGGTGAGCGGTTTGAAGACATCATTGCAAAACGCCTGCTGCACGAAGAAAAACCTGAAAAGGCTGCCATCAAAAACAAGCTTCTTCTATCAATGTCGTGGGAGATTGCCAAAGCTGACGGCAAGATTGAAGCCATGGAAGCTGAATTGCATGATCGCATGGGACAAATTCTGCAAATCCCTCAAGAGACCACCACTGAAATCCGTCGGCTCCTTACGCCTGCCTACGGTATGGAAATGCCAGAAGCAGAACCACCTGCTAATTCCCAGAAAGGATTCTTTGGGAAACTTGGGGTGCTCTTTCAAAAGCCTCCCAAAGTACAGCCCGCTTAGGAAAAGGAAAAATACCAAATTGGCTATGTAGTGACTATGGAACAACTCAAACACCTGCTCAACCAGGCTTCAACCGAAGAGATAATTGCACTAGCAACTATCCTGTCAGCCTCTCGAAACATTAATGGCATAGTGGAGCAACTATCCTGGAATTCTCAGGATCTTCTTAAATCGATTTACTGCTTTGCTTTCAATCATCAGCCAAGCTACAAAGAGATTGTCCAGCAAATAGCAGGAAAATTGAAGGTGCAATATCGAAACTATGAATCTACTGAGGAGATTGAAATCAAAATTGCACAGAAGGTAATGGAAACAGTCTGGGAGCAAATGACTCCAGTTCAAAGGCAGGAGATGGAGGCGCAGCTTAGGGCAACAGCAGCACAATTTAATAAGGGTGGGGAACTGTTAAGCAGCGTTAGTGTTTTTGGCTCTTTAATGGCTGCCAGATTGTCAGGTTTTGGAATTTACTTGCTAGCCTCTACAACGCTCGGAGCCGTTACAGGGGTGCTAGGGCTAACTTTACCCTTTGTTGTCTACACCACAATGTCGAGCGCGATCGCTGTAATTATTGGACCGGTGGGATGGATAGGAGCAGGCTTATTTGCAATTTGGCAAGTGACGGGTTCAAACTACCAAAAGCTCATTCCTGCTGTCTTATACATCTGTGCACTTCGAGCAAGGTTAAACGGCGGCTTTGCATAACTTTTAGACGAACTAGATACCAAAGGTCGGTCATACATCTAGTCCGTCTATCCGTAAGGGAT
>CASBQE010000005.1 GCA_949127665.1 Synechococcales cyanobacterium PMM_0083 | reverse complement strand
ATTCGAGAGCAAGGGTCTGGCTCCACGGGGGCGACGAATGTGTTGAGGACGGTTGGCAAACTGCCCGCGCTGATTGTGCTGCTGGTGGATATTCTTAAAGGATCAGCCGCGATCGCCCTATTTCGCTGGCTGTATACGTCCGAATTTGTCCAGCCGTTGATTCCCATTACTGTTGATCCGGCGGTGTGGCTGCCCTGGATAATTACTTTGGCGGGAATGCTGGCGTTATTGGGGCACAGTAAATCGTTATTTCTCAACTTCACTGGAGGGAAATCGGTGGCAACCAGTTTAGGTGTGTTGTTGGCGCTGAACTGGATGGTGGGGTTGGGCACACTGGCAGTATTTTTGGCGGTTTTGGGCGTGACGCGGATTGTGTCGATTAGCTCAATTATGGGCGCGATCGCGGTTTCTGGGCTAATGGTCGCAACAGGTCAGCCTATGCCCTACCTACTCTTTGGCATTGCAGGCGGCGTTTATGTAATCTGGCGACACCGCACCAATATTCAGCGGCTAATGGCAGGCACCGAACCCCGACTGGGGCAAACCTTGCCCGAAGCGACCACTCCACCACAGACCTAATTCACATCTTTTATTTTTGTATGGCGCTTAAAATCATCGAGCATTTCGACAGCAGCTTTTCTTTAGAACCCGATGCGAAAGCCGCCTTGTTTACACTTTTGACGACGGAGACCTTTTTGCAAGAAATTGCTCAAACGGCTGGCTGTTCATCGGCTGAGTTTACCCAGCTTTTGTTTCAGCCCGTTCCTTACACTGCCTCTACGCCCAAAGGAATGCCTGCTGAATTTGAACCCTTCCACGCTTCCACCGATCATTTGATCATCAACGTGCCGCCCAATTTTATGTTTAAAGCAAAGATTTTCAAACCCAGTCGGCTTTGCGCCATTTATCGGAAAGTAACATAGTGCCATGCTTGGGGCTACTAAGAGGATATTGGATCGATGCCCTGAGGTGCGCGATCGAGATCCTGATCCAGCCAAGAGCTAGCATCCTCTTGTGGTTCTAAATGGGTCATGACGAAGGTTCCCGGCAACGCTCGAATGATTGCCAATTCGATCTCCTCACACAGATCATGCCCAGTGTGAACGCTCCACTCTCCGGGCACCAACACATGAAAGGTGACAAAGCTGCGGGAGCCAGCATTACGGGTTTTCAGCGCGTGGAATAGTATGCCTTGCTGTTTGTAAGGTGCCAAAATTTCTATAATTTGGGTTTGGTCGGCGATCGGAATGGCGCTATCCATTAACCCCATGCCTGTTTCCTGCAAGAGCCGAAACCCTGCCCAAACAATGTTTGCTGCAACTAATAAGGCAATAATGGGGTCAAGAATGAGCCACCCCGTTAGTTTAATTAGCAAGATGGCGATCGCGACTCCAGCAGATGTCCAAACATCCGTGAGCAAATGATGGGCATCGGCACGCAGGGTAATGGAGCGCAACCGTTTTCCGGCACGTAGCAAAATCCAGGCAACGCCGCCGTTGATTGCGGTGGCAACAAAAGATAACGCTAACCCAAGCCCAACTTGTTCAATCGGTTGTGGGTTGAATAACCGCCCTGAGGCTGCGATCGCAATGCTAATTGCCGCAATTACAATCAAAATGCTTTCAATGCCGCTGGAAAAATACTCGGCTTTGGTATGCCCAAATGGATGCTCTTCATCGGCAGGCTGCGCGGCATAGGAGAGCGCCCAAAACGCCACGATCGCCGCCACTAAGTTCACGACCGACTCCATCGCATCCGACAGCAAACCGACTGAACCCGTTAATAGATAAGCACCCGTTTTCAACCCAATGGTTAGAATTGCAGCGGCGACAGACAGAAGAATGTAACGACGGGCAGCATGGGCACTCATAGCAGTCTTATTGATATCACTCTAAGATGATATTTTGTTTGGCTGAGACCGTACAGTCACCTTCAAAACATTCGGTTGAGCTTGAAAAAGCTGACATCGTTTCCCAATTCACTAATATGAGTGCGATCGCATCAGAAAAATCACTTATCTAGTGCTGGAAAGTCCATAGCGCGAAAAGGCAGGGGGTCTGTATGTGCCCAGCTTTTGCCGAATCAGCAACCAGAAAAAAGGTAAATCTTCTACCAGATAGCGTTTCCATAGCCGCTTAGGATCGGAGTAAATGCGGAATAAAGATTCTAGTCCAAGTTGGCTCATCCACTTGGGTGCCCGCTTAATGGTTCCTGCTTCAAAGTCAATCGTTGCCCCGATCGCCAAAAAGATTTTGACATGGGTAAATTTATCTCGATATTTGTGAATCCATTTTTCTTGCTTGGGTGCGCCAACCCCAACTGCGAGAACGGTTGCTTTCGAGCGATTCACCATCTCAATCAGTTCCAAACATTCCTGTTCACTCTTTTCAAAACCGAAGGAGGGAGAATGGGCACCGATGACAATTTTCCGACCAATTTTCTGGTTGATTTTGGTTTGTGCGCGATCGGCGACTCCTGTTTTGCCCCCTAATAAAAAAATAGTGACGGCATCATGGTATTGATGAAACTTGCAAAATGCTGGGAATAAATCTGAGCCAGAAATCTTTTCTTTCAGCGGGGTGCCTAACAGCGAAGCAGAGTACATCAAAACCTGGCTATCACACACTCGGTAATCTGCGTCTAGATAGGTTTTGAAGAATTCTTCATCTCGCTGCAACTTCATTAAGTGGTCAACATTTGGAGTGAACACAACTCCTTGCTTTAGCTGTTCTAAAAGCTCATTGAGGGAAAGATTGTCAAAAGAGACGTTTAGAATGTTAACTTTGCTGTTTTGAATAATAGACATAGCGGTTTGTGTGATTTTATGACGATCTCAAGTTTGACTAAAGCTACGCAATGATGACTAATTTGTCATTATCCCAACCTTGTTTCGCACAACCTGCGGTCTACTCCCCAAAGGTCAGAGCTTTTATAATTTTTCGGTTCCTCCCATCGGGAGAGGACTAGAGTGTAGGTCGCTTCCCGCAGAGTAGGCAGTTTTGGGGGGGTAGTCGAGGAAAGCCGCACATCAAGTAAGGTTTCAAGCAACAGTCGTGACTAAAACGGGTAGGGTTTATTGACTAAGCCGGATTTTCAGAACCCGCTGCATTGTATTCAATCAATCGGGATGGCTTTTTGAACAGCTTGCCCCAATAGAATCGGAGCAATCCTTGAGCCTGTGGAAACTTTGCCAATGTGCAAGACAGGGCAAATAAACGAGCATCAGATTTAGAGTACTTTGACCGACGGGCATATTGATAACCTCGATAAGTTATCAATCCGTAGCCGCCT
>CASBQE010000004.1 GCA_949127665.1 Synechococcales cyanobacterium PMM_0083 | reverse complement strand
CTTAGCGCATCCAATCCTTCAAAAGCGCTTGCCGTCTAGGATGGCGTAGCTTTCGCATGGCTTTTGCTTGGATCTGGCGAACTCGCTCTCTAGAAAGTTGATACCGCTCACCAATTTCAGAAAGGGTGTAATGTTGTCCATCGGTTAAACCAAACCGCAACCGAATGATTTCTTGTTCACGATCGCTCAAGTGTTCTAAAACAGAATCAAGGCGATCGCAGAGCAATTTGTGATCTAAACAATCATTAGGTGCAACATTATCCGAATCTTCAATTAACTGCATCAATTCGGTATCTTCTTCTCGACCTACCCAGGCATGAAGAGAAAGAGTACCCTGACTCACATCTAAAACATGATCTAACTTATCTTCATCAATGCCTAACTCATCGGCAATTTCTTGCTTTGTTGGCTTACGTCCATGCTTTTGAGAAAGCAATTGCCGAGCTTTGCGAACCTGGTTAAGTTTTTCTACCATGTGAACGGGCAAGCGAACCGTGCGAGATTGAGAGGCGATCGCGCGGGTAATTCCCTGACGAATCCACCAATACGCATAGGTTGAAAACTTATAGCCCCGCTCATAGTCAAACTTTTCAGCCGCTCGCATTAAACCCATGGCACCTTCTTGAATTAAATCCAAAAAAGGTACGCCACGATTTAAGTACTTTTTGGCAATAGAAACCACCAAACGCAAGTTTGAGCGAACTAATCTCCGCTTGGCACGTTCCGCTTGAGGACCGCCTTTGGCAATCTCCCGTGCTAACTCAATTTCTTGAGTTTGAGTTAGTAAAGGATAACGCGCCATCTCGCGCAGAAATAGCCCAACTGAATCATCGGTAAGCCCCAAACGCTCTGCTTTGCTAATTTTAACGGGTGGTTTACTAGGAGCAAATTCAACCGTTTCAAATTTCTCTAAACTGTTCAGTTCATCCAAGTCAATATCAATTTCAACGGAGAGATCGACATTGAATTCTTGTTCGAGAGAACTGACTTCAACATCAATTTGACTGATTTTAGAAGGCGATTCGGCACTCATACACACTCACATAATCTTTAAGAAAAAAGTTGCGTAAAATTGCCTCCAACTCTACCAAAAATCTTGGTAAATGCACCCCTTTCTTCCAAAAAAAGTCTAAATTTTTGTATTAAATATCGGGGCATTCAAGATATTTTGTAAAAACCGCTCATTTCCTTGAAAAGGATTCTAAGCAGCGATGAATGAGTCGCTATAAAAGCTAACTCACCAAAAGTTTTGAGCGGCGAAGTAGTCAGAATTGTGAAGTAGAAGAATACTTGTAAAAAAGATTCAAATCTACTTTTGAGCAACCGAATTAAAGTCGCTCTTTTCGTCAATCCAAACTAAGGCTTTATCCTACACGACGATGGCGAAAATGATTACGTAATTTCCATCAAATTTTTTTGTGAGTTTTGTTCGGGGTCATCGCCGATTGGATGACGCTGAACATAGCGCCCATCGGGGAGCAAATCCCACGCTTGGCGATTGTCTGCCAGCATGATGCCCAAAATCTCTTGCAGGTCTTTGGCGATCGCCGGGTCTTCAATCGGCACAACGGCTTCCACTCGGCGATCCAGGTTGCGCGTCATCCAATCTGCACTGCCAATAAAGATCTCTTCTTGCCCCTGATTGTGGAAATAAAAGATGCGCGAATGCTCTAAAAATCGCCCCACAATGCTGATCACGCGAATATTGTCACTCACTCCTGGCACTCCTGGGCGCAAGCAGCACATCCCCCGCACAATCAAATCAATTTGTACGCCTGCTTGAGAGGCTTGATATAACGTGGCAATCATTTGTGGATCAACCAGCGCATTCATCTTGGCGACGATGCGGGCATGATCACCTTGATGGGCGATCGCGGCTTCTCGGTGGATCAACTCCGTCATGCGAGTGCGCAAACCCGAAGGTGCCACCAGCAATTTTTGATAGATGTGATGGCGAGAGTAGCCCGTTAGGTAGTTAAATAAATTGCTTAAATCAGCCCCCAAATCTTCGCGGCAGCTTAACAGCCCCATATCGGTATAGATGCGAGAAGTTTTTGGGTTGTAGTTTCCGGTGCCCACATGAACATAGCGGCGAATGCGCTCCCCCTCTCGCCGAACGACCAGCACCACCTTCGTATGGGTTTTGAGTCCTGCCAGCCCATAAATCACATGAACGCCTGCGCTTTCCAGCTTGCGTGCCCAGTTAATATTATTTTCCTCATCAAATCGGGCTTTGATTTCCACCAACGCCGCCACCTGTTTGCCGTTTTCCGCCGCCGTGATCAGCGCCTCCACAATCGGCGAATCACCAGAGGTGCGGTAGAGCGTCATTTTAATTGCCAGCACATCTGGATCTTCAGCAGCTTCGGTGATAAATCGTTGAACGGTGCGCGAAAAAGAATGGTAGGGATGATGCACCATCAAATCTTGCTTGCGAATAATGGCAAACAGGTTATCTTCTGGCTCGGCTCCATCCAATTTGATTTTGCCAAAGTCGCGCAATGCTTGGGGCACGGAAGAATAGAAGGGTGGATCTTTCAGATCGGGTAAAGGGATTTCTAAAAACGTGATCAAATCTCGCAAACAGAGAATTCCGTCCGCTTCATAAACATCCGCATCCGTTAAATCCATCTCCTCCATCAGCATGGCTCGGAGCATTTCGGGCATGGAGGTATGAATTTCTAAGCGAACGACGGAACCGCCTACTCGCCGCTTATGCAGTTCTTGTTCGATCGCCACCAGTAAATCATCCGCTTCATCTTCTACCATCGCTAGATCGCTGTCGCGGGTCACCCGAAAAGGATGATATTCCTGAATATCCATGCCGGGAAACAGCGCCGTCAAATTATGGGCGATCACTTGCTCTAATGGCACGCCCGTCCAAATAGCAGCGACCTCTTTTTGCTGATGGCGGAGATTTTCGGGCAGCGGCAGAAACCGAGGTAGGATTCTCGGCACTTTCACCCGCGCAAATAATTCTTTACCGTCTTCCTTTTCTTTCATCACCACGGCAAGATTGAGGCTGAGGTTGGAAATGTAGGGAAACGGATGGCTAGGGTCGATCGCCAGCGGGGTGAGGACTGGAAAAATTTGCTCGTCAAAGTATTGCTTAAAATAAGCGCGTTGCTCTTGGTTGAGATCGATGTAATCGAGCAGGTAAACGCCGTGAGAAGAAAGGGGTGGGCGCAGTGCTTGATCAAAATGGAGATGCGCTTGAGAGACCATCGGGTGGAGACGCTGCCGAATTAGGTCAAGCTGTTCTTGGGCAGTGCGTCCGTCGGGCGATCGCTTGGTGACTTGTGCCTCAACCTGTTGTTTGAGAGCCGCGACCCGCACCATAAAATATTCATCTAAGTTCGAGCTAAAAATCCCTAAAAACTTTAGCCGTTCCAATAACGGGGTGCGTGGATCAAACGCTTCATTCAACACGCGGTTATTAAACTCTAGCCAACTCAGTTCACGGCTGAAATAGTATTGTGGATCGCTCAGGTCTAGCTCAGTTGTCATCGAAATCTTACGTTTTGGCATGATCAACCGAACACCTCATCTTCTTGCCCAATCCACCATTCTCCTAGATTCATCAAGTCTGCATGAATATCTTTCAGTGCCGCTTCATAGGCTTCTGTCGATAAGTTCTCTCGGTCTTCTTGTAGTTTTTTGAGCCGCAGTTGGGTCAGCAGCCACGGTTTTGAGATGCCACGGGTTGCCTCAATGTAACGAGCCAGTTTTTCACTATTTATTTGACTATCCACGGACTGATAACCCTCTTATAATTCCCGGTAATGCCCATGTCCACAGTTTACACTTGACTGATTATGCCTTCTGCAAACCCGTTGGAACTGGCAAAACAAGGTGACCCTACCGCGATCGCCACGATCCTTAGTCACATGCTGGCTCAGCGCTACGATGCTACCGCTAGCGTCATCCGTTTAGGAAATTATCTCTCTATATTGATTGAAACGGCTTCTAGGATTGAGCAGGGAGCTACGGTGCGCTTGGTAAATGAAGTGCTGAGCGAATTGACGATTGACGAAATCTCAACCGTAGAAATTAATGCCCAGCAGCAGGGCGATCGCGCTATGTTATGGACTCAGACACTCGAAGCACCCTTTAACGCGACTCCTGCTTTTTCTTTTATAGGCACTATGTCAAATCCAGCGATCGATCTATCCAGCGTGTCAACCGAAAGCTCAGCGCTAGCACTTTCTACAACGGGGGCGTTGGTTGAGCCAAAAAAACAAATAGAGGCACCGGCAAATGAAGATTGGAATCTGCAAATCGTTTTGCAGCGACCCGAAATCGTTGCGATGATGGCGATGGCGCTCTTGCTGGTCTTTTGGGATGCCTACATGGAGTGGATGGCTGAAGCGGAGACTCAATCCCTCTCTGGCAGGCAGCTTGCCCACCGACTTGGAGTCAGCAGCAGTACGATCAGTCGCTATAAAGAGCGCACAGATTTCGGTGAGTGGAGCGAAACGCGTGATCCTCAAGGCATCGCTTGGAGTTACACGGGAAAAGGGTTTATGCAAAAAGAGGCGAGAGGCGAGGGGCGATTGGCAATTGGTGAATGAAACAGGCGATCGCGGTAAGTGCGTTGAGCGAAGTCGAAACGCTAAACCAAAGCTTTGGCGGGTTGCCATTGTTTCAGCCCTTTAAGCACTTCTACCGCGATCGCTGTCCAGCCGACAATGCCGCCCTGCGCCCGCACCATTTCGAGCGTCGCTTGCTTAAATTCAGGGAAGTAACTTTCGGTGCAGTCTTCCACCATGAGGCATTCATAGCCGCGATCGTTGGCTTCTCTCATGGTGGTTTGCACACACACTTCAGTGGTCACCCCAGTGATAAACAAGTGGGTAATCCCTTGCTCTTTCAAAATCGAGTCGAGATTAGTGGCATAAAAAGCACCCTTCCCCGGCTTGTGAATCACAAACTCTCCCGGCACAGGCGCGAGTTCTGCAATAATGCCATTGCCCGGTTCGCCTTTCACCAAAATTCGCCCCATCCCAGCTTCACTGCCAATCGTCAGATCTCCCTTGCCGCGCTTGAGTTTGGCAGGCGGACAATCGGACAAATCGGGCTGATGGCATTCGATCGTATGAATGATGGGCAATCCCATTACTCGAAATTCTTCGAGCAGGGACTTGAGCGTGGGCACGATCGCCCGGAGCAAACTAACATCATTGCCCAACGCATCGCCAAAGCCTCCTAGCTCTAGAAAATCTCGCTGCATATCAATCACGATCAGCGCCACGGTGCCCGATTCGGGTAGCTCATAATCATAGGGAAGGGCGGCGATAGTGGTCATAGAGTCAACTTCTCAATTTTAAGTTTTGAATTCTCAGTTAGAAGATTAGTTTTGCACCTGAGCAATTGCTTGAGACTAAACTCAAAACTCCCTTCGGCTTGAGCGCTCAGGTCGAAAGCAAAACTCAACATTCAAAACTAACTTAATGTCCCGCCATTGCTTGACCGATCGCCTTAAAGTCTGCCTGCTCAAT
>CASBQE010000003.1 GCA_949127665.1 Synechococcales cyanobacterium PMM_0083 | reverse complement strand
TTACTGGGTTGTCAGGTTGATATTGTCACCGAAAAAGGACTGCGACCCAGAATCCGCGAGCGAGTTCTCAGCGAAGCTGTACCTCTGTGAGAGACGATCGCGAGAAACTGCAAGATATTCTGGAAGCAATTGAACGCATTGATCGCTATGCTGTGCAGGGCAGACAAGCATTTGAGCAGAATGAACTGATTCAAACCTGGTTCACTCAAAACCTCCAAATTATTGGTGAAGCGTCCCGATCGCTCTCTTCCGCAATTCGAGATCAGTACCCAGTCGTACCTTGGGCAAAAATTATTGGAATGCGAAATATCTTGACTCACAACTATTTTGAGATTGACCTCGACATCGTTTGGGTCGCTGTGGAAGAAGAGTTGCCGAGTCTGAAACAGTCAGTAGAGACGATTTTACGTCACTTATCCAAGTGAAAGGGAGTGATCTACTGCAATTGATTACAATCAGGAGCATGAAATTACCGAAGGGCGATCGCGGGAGCAATGGAAATAGGCGGCGGAGTGATAGGGTGATTGCAGCAATGAAGGAGCAGGCGCAATGATGGATGGGAGTTTGCAGGAGTTGTTGACGATCGCCCGTGCAGTGGGTTGGGGCGCGGCGGAGATTTTGCTGGCGACTCAACAATCAGACCTTGAAGTGCAGGATTTGGCAGATGGACCCGTCACCATTGCCGATGCTGCTGCAAATGACTATATCTTGAATACTCTCCACGCTAACTTAGGCACCGAGGATTTTGGTTACTTAACGGAAGAGACCTATAAGCTTCAGCCTGCAAGCGATCGCCTAGAAAAATCGTTCGTCTGGATCATTGACCCGCTTGATGGCACCAAAGAATATATTCAAAAAACCGGAGAATTTGCAGTACACATTGCGCTGGTGCATGATCATCGCCCGGTGGTGGCGGTGGTGGCTTGCCCCGCAGTCGGTCGGCTTTACTTTGCGGCTCTCGGCAGCGGCACCTTTGTAGAACAAAAAGATGGCACGATCGCCCCGGTGCAAGTCTCTCAGCGCCACCAATTCGAGCAGATGATCGTGGTGACGAGCCGCAGCCATCGCAGCGATCGGTTTAACCAACTGATGCAGCAGTTCCCCTGCCAAACGCAGAAATCCGTAGGCAGCTTGGGCGGCAAAATCGCCGCGATCGTCGATCAGCACGCCGATGTTTATCTTTCTCTTTCTGGTTCCTCTGCCCCTAAAGATTGGGATCTCGCCGCCCCAGAACTGATTTTGACTGAAGCAGGCGGCAAATTTACGCACTTTGACGGCACACCCCTTTTGTATAACCGCGAAGATGTCACCCAATGGGGCGGCTTACTTGCCAGCAATGGCACCTGTCACGACAGCCTTTGCACAGAAGCAACGCGCATTTTGACCGCGATCGATGGCTAGGCGATTTTCTGGCTTGCCTCACTTTTGACCTTGACACTGATAAAGCTGGTAAGGTACGCCAAGACGGTGATAGTGGGCTGGATCGATGGTGCAAGATTGTGGAGTGCCTGCGCGATCGCGGATGAAAAGCTGTTGCGGATAGTCAGTGCGTTTTAACCCTGGACTGATCACCCATAAATTCAGCGGCAATGATAACGGCTGGTTTAACTGAGCAAGATTAGACCAAGCTTGGTCATATCCTTTTGTTTGAGGAAGCAGTGCAAAGTGAGTGTGCGAGGAACTTTTTACTTGATGCTCTTGCTGTTTTAATTTCAGGGCAAAACTGAGTCCTAATGCGATGTCTTGAAAATCTTGATAGGCATTGACTACTAAACGATTTTCGGTTGGCTCAACCGATAAGTTCTGGGCAACTCGATTTGGATTGTATGGTTTTTGAAAGACCAAATCCTCTATTACAAAGATGCTGCTTAATAGTGCGACTAGCAAAACAATCGCGATCGCTGGCGAAGTTTTAGACCGTCGAAAAGCTAGTTTGTTTGACCGATCGCGAATCGGCGATCGCTGGCTTAAACAGGCTCCAATCAAGGCACATACCGCTGGAAAGTAGATGAAATTATAGCGCGGCACTTGGGTGATATCGGTGCCCAGCAGATAGGCGATCGCCACAAACTCTAGTACCACAGTCAGAATGAATGTGACGAGCATCCAAGCTCCCAAATGAGACTGCGGCGATCGCCAGAGTTGCCGCAACCCACGGCTCACTTGCCAAATAAGCCAACTGATAAAAAACAGCGTCGGCACTCCCCAAAAAACGACGACCCAAAGGGGTTGTTGCTCCACCGGAAATGTCGCCACCATCAAAATCCAGCCCACTGGAAGCTGATATAGAGGCGCGATCGTATGCTGCCAGCTAGGCGCATAAGGCTTCATCCAATCAATTTCTGGACGACCGATATGACTGAAAAATGTGGGTAGCCAAGGCAGATAAGTCAGGCAAACGGCAAGGATGGCGAGTAGAGCAGTCGTAGGCAACCAAGCGGCAAGGGTGAAGTCCTTCGTTGCCCATTTGCTCGCCGCCCTATTGGATTGAGCGATTTTGCGATCGCCTAAAACCAGCGTCACACTTTGAGCAAAAAAAGCGAGTAAAAAGAAATAGTGAACATAAAACCCAATACTGTTTACGCCGATCCAGCCTAGCCAAACCAGTAGCCTAAAACGCTGATTTTGTCGATCGATCAGCATGGCGTACAGTCCGATTAATGCCAGAATGACCAGCAGCATGGGCAAGGTGTAGTGACGGGCTTCTTGGGAGAGATAGACTGCGAACGGCGACACTGCCATCAGCGCCGCGCCCACCAGTCCAGCTTTGGCAGAAAAGGCGATGCGGTTGAGCAGATAAAGCGCCGCGATCGCCGCCACCCCAAACAACGCAGGCAGCGATCGCAGCTTCCATACCCAAGAAACAGGCAGCGGATTCAGCCAACCTAACCATTGGTGCATTCCACAAAAAAACAGCGGCGGATGCACCGATTGCACTGACACCGTTTTTGTAATCTGAGTGCAGGTTGCCTGGGAATTCAAAGTGAAAATCTGTTCAAACGCCGACAGTGGCAGCACTGCGTCCACCGGCACATCCTGATAAGTATGCCCCAAGCTAAACAGCGCTGTGATCACTTCATCCATCCACAGCGGTTTCATGTCTAGATGCCAAAATCGCAGCACTGCCCCCAGCAATACAATGCCAGCCAGCAACCCATAGTGTCGAGAACGTTTCATGGTGCTATTCAACCATACCTAAGTTCTTCTTGAGGGAGAATAATTGACAGGTTTCAGGTGTCGGATTTCAGGTGTCGGGTGTTGGGGCGAGAGGCAAGAGGGATTTGAGTTAAAAACCTGTACAGCATTCAGCATTCACTGACTGGGCGCGCAACCAGTCCAGGATATGGCTCTGGGGCAAACTCTTGATTGGGGTTGCTCAATAAATAGCGATCGCAGACTGATCGCAGTTCAGCTTCCGTTTGGGTCAGCCGCATAGCGCGGAGGAAAGCCCCTGCCGCATCAACGCTTTGGGCAATGTAGTTGAGGTACATCTTTAGATAGCTAACCCGCGATCGCTCTGGGATTGTCAGCGCGGTGGTCGTTTGGCGCAATCGCTCAATGTAGTCATACACTTCAGCCAGCGTCACGATAGAAATTGGTTCCGCCTTGAGTATTTGGCGAATCTGCTTAAAAATCCAGGGATTGCGAATTGCAGCGCGACCCACCATCACTCCGGCGGCTCTGGTCTGGGCTAGAACGGCGACGGCAGAGTGAGCGGAGGTGACATTCCCATTGGCTAAAACGGGGCAATTGACCCGCTGAACGGCGTGGGCAATTTGGTCGTAATGCACAGCGCCCCGATACATTTCTTTGACCGTGCGACCATGCAAGCTGAGCAAATCGATCTGATGCCGATTGATTAGGTCAAGGATGCGATCGAAGTGATCGGTATTATCAAAGCCAATTCGCATTTTGACGCTCAAGCGCCCTGTAACCGTCTCTCGCAACTCACCCAAAATTCGATTCACCTGTTCAGGATCGCGCAGCAGCCCGCCGCCCACATTTTTACGATAGATTCGGGGGGCAGGGCAGCCCATGTTGAGGTCAATGCCTGCGATCGCATAGTGGCTGAGGGTTTGGGCAATTCGCACCAAGTCGGGAATGCTCTCACCGATCATTTGGGCAAAGATGGGGCGATCGGTGGTGTTTTCGGTAATTGATCTCAAAATCTTTTTATCTAACGTTGACGTAGGATGAACCCGAAAATACTCCGTAAAAAAGTAATCGGGACTGCCATAGTGGGCAATCACGTTCATAAAAAATAAATCGGTTACATCTTGCATCGGGGCAAGTGCCGTTAAGGCAATTCCTGAACAGATTGGAGCAGGCAAGCGATCGCACAGCAGCAAGGTTGCAGTCATTTAGAGTGCCGCTTTGATTTTTTATCCGGCGGCGTTTGATGGGTCCCAAAATATTTCTCACTGCGATACCGCAACCACACTCGCAGCACTTGAGGAATTTGCTCTTTTTGCTCCTTCGTCAGCGTGTTGTAAAGTTCCAAAGCGCGATCGCGCTCTCCACGACAAGCGGCATTATTGTGAGCATCCCAATAGCTGCGGGCAACCCGGATTCTCCGACACACTTCCTTAATTAAATCTTTTTCTGTTGAGATCTCGTGCTTTGCCATATTTCGTCTATGAATTTAACTCAGGTATAGCAAATACAACCGGGTTGGCTGCAACCACTTGCTGTTAATTAATCTCAATTTAAGCCCTGAATGCCAGAAGAAACTTTAAAGGTCAAATTTGTGTAGCGCCTCCGAATAAGAACTTACGCGATGTGTAGCTAACTGCTCTCCTCTCTTGCTGGTAGCTTGTCTCCCGCAGAATATTGCAAAGGCTATACCTTCCTCCCCAAAAAAAGTAGTACGACCTTGACATCATGTAGCACGATAGATTACGTTTGTAGTATAAGGCGAATACAAAGGACTCAATCCAATGTTTACTCTTTCTAATCACCCAGCCAGTCATCTACCGACGCTTTTAGAGTCACCTCAGACTCCCAAGCAAGTTCCCTCTGCTCAACTGGACGATGACCAATCTAATCAGGAAACTCAACTTCTGAACTCAACCAGCCAAAATCAAGCCCTTCGCCAACTGAGGCAAACCTATCACCTGGAACGGCGCACATTTCTCTAGCAGATTTTTCTAACTCTGGCTGGCTGACATCAAGCCATTTTTGAAGCTTGAAAATTAAATAGTGATTTTATTTTTTGCGTTCTATCTTTTTGGGAGGATGGCTGAGCGGATCAACCGCGATCGCCTTCGTTAGAAGATGATTCATCCTTTACGAGAAACGGCTGCACAGTTAGATAAATACCAGCGCCAGGGAAGATCAATTCCTTGAGTTAAACCAATACGAGTCGTTTGAACCAAAGATGACTTGCCCTGATCCAACTGCTGCTGAAACTGAAAATCGCGATGCTCCAACCATAAAGCCTGACCCGGCAGGAGTGGCATTCCGGTCAGAGTCAGGTCAATTTTGAAAGCGCGGCATAGCTTTCCTGGACCTGCTGCCACTCGCTGAGGCTTGAGTTGTTGTTGAGGATCAATCCAGTCGGGCATCGTTTCTAACTGAAGCGCCCGAATCAAAACAGCACTGGGAACCGTTGCCCGGTCTGTCACCACATTGAGGCAATGGTAAATGCCGTAGATTAGATACACATAGGTGATTCCAGGCTCCCCAAACATAACTTGATTCCGAGCGGTGGCACGACGATAGGCGTGCATTGCCGGGTCATTTAAGCCATAGGCTTCTGTCTCAACAATCAACCCGCGTAAAAGTGTGCCGTCGGGCATTTGCCGAACGAGCGTACAGCCAATCAGATCAGGTGCAACTAAAGTCGAGTCGCGACTTAACCACTGAGCATCAATATCAGGCGGCGAGTCAAATACTTCCATTTTGTTAGAACACTGGCAACGACTTGGATTCTAAGTCAGTTGCTTAAACAGGGTTGAATGGTGGCAACAACGGACTGAGCGATCGCATCTAGGTCATAGCCCCCTTCTAAGCCAAAGAGAATTTTGCGGGTCAGTTGTAAACAGTGTTGGGTAAAAATGCTGTAGTCCATAGGCTGGAGGCACATTCCGGCGAGCGGATCAGCTTGAGTGGCATCGTAACCCGCGCTAATGATCAGCAGATCGGGCTGAAAGTGGGTTAAAAACGGCATCACCTGTTGCTCAAATGCGGCTTGATAGTGGGCGATCGCGCTGCCCGATCGCATCGGAATATTCAGCACGTTATTGTACGATCCTTGTTCATCAGCGGCTCCAGTGCCGGGATATTGGGGCGATTCATGTAAAGAACAATAGGCAATGTGGGGATGGGTTTCGACGATCGCCTGAGTGCCATTGCCGTGATGCACATCCCAATCGAGAATGGCGACGCGCTCAATGCTAGGTTGCTGCAACGCATAAAATGCCGCGATCGCCGCATTGGAAAACAGACAAAACCCCATGCCGCGATCGCGGATGGCATGATGACCGGGCGGACGGGCTAACACAAACGCTGGATTTTGAGTTTGGATCACTTGATCGATGCCATCTCGCCAAGCGCTAACGGCTAATAGGGCGACCTCATAGCTACGGGACGAAACAGGTGTATCTGACTCTAAATAACCACCGCCGCGCTCGGCGAGTTGCTGCACGGTGTTGATGTAGTGCGGCGTATGCACTCGTTCAATCTCTGCCATGACGGGACGGAGCGCGATCGCGGTCGGAGTTTGCCAATCTAATTGATTTGCCCAAGGTGCCGCCAACAGCGCTTTTTTGATCGCAGTCAAACGCTCTGGCTTTTCAGGATGGAAATAGCCGGTTTCATGCAGCAAAAACTCGTCTGAATAAATGATTGGCAGCATATGAGGAATGGCGAATGGCGAGTGGCGAATGGCGTTCGCGTAGCGTTGACCTAGGAGATATGGCGAATGGCTGATCTCGAACACCTGTTTATTATGCAACTTTCAGCGGAATGGTGCCTCGGTCAAATACTTGATGGTCGGTGGCGATCGCTTGAATATTAATGCGATCGCTGAACACCTCAAATGCGGTAAACCCATATCGAGAAGCAGAATATTCTGTCCAGGGCGATCGCCCCACAGCGCGCAAATGGGCACCGCCATTTCCCGTAATCACATAGGTAGTGCCATTAATCGGGCGAGTGCGTTCATAGCTATGCTCATGTCCATTAATGTAAAGCTGAACACCGTATTTTTTGAATAGTGGACTCAGATTTTCAATGAATCCTTGAGTGTTGCCATACACGCCAGAAGAATAAATCGGGTGATGTCCATAAACAATTTTCCAGGGTGCATTACTGCGGCTCAGTTCTTTTTCAAGCCAGGGTAGCTGAGTACTCCAATCAGTATTTACGTTGGTATCCAGCACGAAAAACTGTACGGCTTTATCTCGAAACGTGTAGTAGCGCCCCGGCATATGGAAGCCGGGATATTGCACTTGGCGATCGCCATTGGCGCTACGAATGTCGTGGTTGCCCAAGCAGGCGCGAAAAACCACACCATTTTTGAGCAAGGCTTGATAAGGTTGCTCGAAGGCGCTGTTAATCTTGTCTATTTCGCCATCGGTATAGATGTTGTCACCCGCTAAAACCACCAGTTTATAAGGGTTTTGCTGATAATAACGGGTCATCGCAGCGGCGACTGCATATTGATTTTCATTGCTGCTGCCGGTATCTGCGGTGGCGACAAAGCGGAGTAACGGCTGTTTACGCGCTTGAGCTAGGGTGGACGAGTCTTGCTGTGCTTGGGCGATCGCCCCACTTGCCCCGCTGGATTCATTTTGCATGGGCGAGGAAACCGCATTCATCGCGCTCAGGGCTACTTTCCCTATCCCAGCCGCCACAGCAACCCCACCCAAAATTAGAAGACTACGTCGTTGCATATCAGCCCTTCGATCTCCAAACTAGCCCTGCTCATTCTTATCCTTTGCAAAAATCACTTTTTAGGCACTTTTGCAACCGAATGCCTCTAGCGCTCACTCTTTGGCGTTTACTACTTGCCAAACGCCCGCTTTACTTGGGGCGTTAGCAGATAATAAATGATGATCCCTGCAATCACAATTCCCAAAATTGCGCTTCCAGCATTGCTGCCAAAACTAGCTAAATGACTAGCGATGTTAAGCCCTTGAAAAATCAATGTAGTTAACCATGCCCAGCCCTTGAGCGTAAATAATCCCCAAGCGAGAAACAACGCGATCGCTCCAGTTATCAAAAAAAACCAGGCAAGCCCGGCTGGCAGTCCAGCCGCGAGTTCGGGCGGCACATTGGCACCAGTACTGAGTTGTTGGGAGATCGCATCTCTAGCAAACAGAGCGGTTAGTCCCGCTACTACTGACAAAATACCTCCAATCAATTGCAAGACTGCAAGAATGGTGACACCAGTTGGACGACTTGAAGCCATAGTTGAGTACCTAACGATGAATGAAATTGCAGCGTACCACTGAGGAAAGCGCGATGCAAAGCGCGATCGCTACAATTTTGTTCATCACTTTAAGCGCTACAGTGAGAAGCACCTAAACGATTTTCACAAGTGGCGCGTTCCTCTGCCGTGAGTTGGCTCCATTCCACATCTCGCCGCATTAGCAGCCCATTTACCCCTGCTACATAGCGCGGCAGTTCCTTGTTTTCAATCACCTGTAAGGTTTGCATGTCATAGGTGGTATAGGTGGTCAGGTCTGGCGAGTCAAACTTCACATCTAGAACGGTGATGCTTTTGCGGGGAGGCAGCGGACTGTCGATGAAAGGGCGAGGTCCCGATCCCAAAATGCCCATGTGCAACAACTGCATCTTGCCGCGATGGGCTGGATAGTAGGTGTGGTGATGCCCGCTGATATAGGTGTGAACCTTGTATTTTTCCAGCATTGCCCGAAGCTGATCGGCATTATCCATCACGTCTCCCGACTGGTTGCGACCGACGGCAACAGAGTAAAGCGGTAAGTGTCCCAGTAAAACTCGCATTTTGGCAGATTGAGCTTTTTCGCTGGAGAGCGCCTTTTCGACCCACGCCAGCTTTTCTTTGGGAATGTGGCTGGAGGAACCATCCCAAACTAAGAAGAAAATGTCTTTGAATTCGTAGGTGTAGTAAAAGGGAAACTCAAATTTGTCGATGAAGGATACGCCGGGACTATGCGCCGGATCTTTCCAATATTCAGCGGTTGCAGTCCGCTCGCGCTCAAACAAAAACTTGCCAGAAACTCCCAATGCACTGGATGAATCGTGGTTCCCCACAGTGAAGCCGTAGGGCAGTTTCATTTGGCGAATCGGTGCTGCGACCTGCTTGTCAAATGCTGCCCACATTTCCCGCAAGCGGCTATCCGTCAGGGTCGGATCTTGTCCGGCAACCATATCACCGCTGCACAGCACCATGTCTGGATTCCAGAACGAGATTAGCTTTACGCCTTTATCTACTTCTTGGGGATAGGTTGTCGCGCCATAGTAGTCATTTAGGTCGCTGATTACGACAAAGCGGACATCGCCACGGGGCGGGTTAAACAAGCCTTTGGCACCTGCACTTGCCGCGATCGCCACTGTCTCCGGCGGAATCGGGATAGCGGCAGGTTGGGGCGCAGATTGGGAAACCGTTGTTGCACTAGACGGTTCAGCTTGGGGCGTTTGAGCCTGACACGCATGAAGAGTGACAGTTAACCCGAACCCAAGTAAAGCGGCAGATAAAAGGGAAAAGAGCGATCGCCATAGAGATCGGTTTACGAATCGCCAACGCATCACGGCACACCAGAAATTTCACGCATACCATACCGCATAACCGAGTCTTTGGGTTGGGTTCTTACTTCACCTCTATCGGTTCTGGCTGCAAAAAGCCTGCGGCGACGCAATCATCCAGTAGTTGCTGAACGAATTCCCACAACTCCGGGGCACCTGTTGCAATCGGTGCCATACGTTGGAGGACGCGATCGCGGGTAATACCATTGGCTTTCCAAGTGCCGCCTTGGGTTTGCTGGTTGTTGAGCAGCGGTTGCAGGCGATCGAGAGAGCAAGCAAACAGCGCATCAGGAGTTTGCTGGGCTTCAAATTCTTCCCAGAGCGATCGCAGGTCTGCTGCCTGATCCGGTGGCAATAAGCCAAATAGGCGATCGGCGGCTTCAATTTCGCGATCGCCCTTGCTGGCATTGTGCTGCACGTCATAACAGAAAGTGTCACCCGCATCAATTTCCACCAGATCATGCACCAGCAGCATTTTGATCACTCGCAGCACATCCACAGGCACCGGAGAATATTCTGCCAGCACCATCGCCATTAGGGCAATGTGCCAGGAATGTTCCGCGCTGTTTTCGCGACGCGACGCATCAGTGAGCCAGGTTTGGCGCAGTACAGTTTTAAGTTTGTCTAGCTCGATTACAAACTGAATTTGCTGGGCGAGTCGAGCCGTATTGGTTCTAGGCAGAGTATCCATTGATTGCTTATGCGTCGTCACCGGGATAAGGCGTGAGGATTTCTACGCCGCCTTCCACTACGGCGATGGTGTGTTCGGCTTGGGCAGAAAGCTTGCGATCGAGGGTGAGCGCTGTCCATTCATCCGCCATGATCTCGACTTCCCAAGTCCCTACATTAATCATGGGTTCGATGGTGAACACCATACCGGGACGCAGGCGTAATCCTTTACCGCGATCGCCATAGTGAGGAATTTGCGGAGCCGTATGGAAGACATTGCTAATGCCGTGTCCGACAAAATCTTGCACCACCGAAAAGCCTTGTGCCTCAGCATATTCCTGAATCACCGCACCGATATCGCCCACTCTGGCATTGGGTTTCACGGCTGCAATTCCCAATCGCCGACATTCGTTAGTCACCTCAACCAGCTTTCTGGCAACGGGAGCAGGTTCGCCCACAAAAAACATCTTGGAGGTGTCGCCATGATAGCCATCCACAATCAGCGTCACATCAATATTCATGATGTCGCCTTCTTTAAGAATTTCTTTGGCATTGGGAATGCCGTGACACACCACTTCGTTGACGCTTGTACAGATCGATCTCGGAAAGGCAGGGCGATCTTTGTCGCCGCCATAGCCAAGGGGAGCGCTTTTGGCTCCGTGTGCCTGAGTCCAGCGTTCGGCTTCGTCGTTTAATTCCAGTGTACTAACGCCCGGTTTGACGAAAGTGCTGAGGTGATGCAAGAGTTGACCTGCCAAATGCCCTGCTCGGCGCATTTTGTCAACTTCTCGGCTAGATAAAAGAGTAATAAGTTCGCGTGCCATTAGGAGTCCTATTTTATCGGGAAAGGTTCATTCTTGGGGGAGTTTGGCGGAAACTATTAAAACATACTGAGGCGGCATTGAGTAGAATGTTGCAAGCAAGGTTTTCGCGCCAAAGGTGAGGTATTGAAGTGGATGAGCTGAGGACGGCGTTAGAGTTGGCAACGGATGAAGAATTGCAGGATTTGACGGAGATTCTATTTCGCCCCAGGTTCAATCCATTGGATTATCTTAGGCTGGCAGATCCGCTGGATGTTCAAAGCCGCGATCGCGATGGCTGGCTGGATGCGCTGGAAGATCGGTTTCGCTATCTGGCGGCGGATGGGCTGACGGTGATTAGTCAAAAAACCAGTCAATTGAGCTATCGCCAAATTTTGATTCAAGTCTGTCGCCATCTGCGGTTGCCTTATAAAATGGCGATGTCTACGGTGGATTTAGAAGCAGAAGTGTTTCTAGGATTGTTAGAACGGGCATGGAAGCAGTTACCAGCGGTAGAGAAAGGCGAGTTTACTATTCAGCTTAAACACTCGCTGACAAAGTCGCAACTTTTGCCCCAGTTACCGCTGGCGGTCCAGCAAGATCCAATGAGTTTAGTGGTTAAGGGCAGCACCGCGATCGCGGTCACTTCTGTTTTGCGCCCGATGTTGATGCAGTTGATTGCTCGACAGTTTGCGGTCTATGTTGCCCGATATCAGGTGGCACAAGCGGCTGCGCTCAGTGGAGCGATCGCCACTCAATTACAAAACGCCTTGGCAGTTCAAACGGCGCGTCAAGGAATGGCGCTGAGCACTGCCCGATACGCCACGGTGCGCGGCGTTTTTGCCTGTTTGGGTCCTGCATTGTGGATGTACTTTTTTGCAGATCTGGGCTGGCGATCGGTTTCTAGTAACTACGGACGGGTGATTCCCACGATTTATGCCCTCGCCCAAATTCGCTTAACCCGTGCAGAATGCTTTGAATTTGCTTAGGCGCTTGCCCAAAAAGCTGCTTCACTTTCAGGTTCATCCTGATCCATCCATGCAGTTTGCCTGGACGCTTGTGCAAGCTGGCTTGTTGGTGCTGCCCTTCAGTGCGCTGTTTGGCTGTGTGGGTATGATGGTGGCGGCGATCGCCATCTGGCGGCAGCAATCCACTCAAATCATGGGATCTCGAATCAACCAAGGGTTTGCCCTGCTTGCTGGATTAATGGTGCTAAGCGCAGCAGTTGCCCAACACCGTGGCGCTGCGTTCTTGGGCTTGTTTAATTTTTTACCTTACTTTTTTTGTTTTGCCAGCTTGAGTCCGCTGATGCAAAGCTCAGATCAACTTCGCCGCTTAGGCTGGGTTCTGGTAGTGCCATCGGTGCTGGTCTGCTTGATTGGCTATCTGCAAATGCTGTTCTGTTGGTTGGGATATCAGCAATTCCTGCATATTCAAGTGCTGTGGATTGTAATTGACTGGCAGTATGACTTGAAGGGCACGCCACCGGGTCGGATGTCTGCGGTGCTGACTTATGCCAACGTGCTGGCGAGTTATTTGGTGATCACGTTCAGTTTGGGATTGGGCTTTTGGATTGAGGCGATCGGGCGCAGTCGGCAGGCTGGCTCCGGCGTGTGGAATCGGGAAACGACGGCTTGGGGCGGACTGCTGCTGCTGAATGGGGGCGCACTGATTTTAACGAATTCGCGGAATGCTTGGGCGATCGCGGCGGGTGCCTGTTTTGTTTTCGCAGTTTATGTAGGTTGGCGCTGGCTGATTGCGGCAGTTGGGTTTGTCGTCGGCGCAATCTTAGCCGCCGCTTTTGGACCCGCTGCCCTAGAGCAGCCGTTACGAGCGATCATTCCTGCTTTTTTCTGGGCACGGGTGACGGATGATCTTTATCCCAATCGTCCCGTTCCTACCCTCCGCACGACTCAGTGGGGGTTTTCCTGGTCGCTTATGCAGCAGCGCCCAATTTTAGGCTGGGGCTTGCGAAACTTCACGCCGCTCTATCAAGCTGAAACAGGCTTTATTTTGGGTCATCCTCATAACTTGCCGCTGATGCTGCTGGCGGAAGTGGGCATTCCGGCAACCCTGCTGTTTTTAGGCTTAGTCGGTTGGGTCTTAGCTGAAGGAATTCAATATTGGCGGATGTTTCCAGACAGATTGCAGGAATTGGGGCATGAGACGGGCGATCGCCTGATTTACTTCAGCTTCCTGATTGCCTTTTGCAGCATCGCCATTTTCAGCCTCTTTGATGTCACCCTGTTTGATGCCCGTGTGAACATCCCCGGCTGGATGCTACTCATCGGCATTTGGGGAAGAGCAGATCGGAGTGTCGAGTGTCGAGTGCCGAGTGTCGAGTGAGAAGAGTTGAGTTTTGAGTTTTGAGTTTGCCCTTCGTCCTATCTCCTAGGTCAATGCCATTCGTCATTCGCCATTCGCTTAGAGTCCTATTTGCCAGTTACAATAATCAAAAGTTGTTCTTTCACTAGATCTTTAGCTAGTAGGGCTTTCGTGGCGCAGGATCGAGCAAATTCAAATGGCGATGGCAGTTCATACCAAAAGGTGGTGGCAACCACTCACTATGCCCTGCTGAAGATTCATCCATCGGCATCTGTTAAGGAAATTCGGCAGGCTTACCGCGAGTTAAGTAAGCTCTATCATCCCGATACAACCACGCTACCCACCGCGATCGCCACGGCTAAATTTCAGCAGTTGAATGAAGCTTATGCCACCCTAACCAGCGAAGAACAACGCAACGCTTACAATCTCAAAATTCGTTACTCTTCTGTCCCGGTTGTGCGACCTTTGCCCAGCCTGCACCAGTCATCGGCTCAAAATCAGCCTGCGTCTTCCTCTGCCTACATTGATGCCACAGATCGCCCCCTTTCCCCCGGTGAACTGTTTGCCTTGTTCATCTTAGGGTTAACGTTTGTGGGTTGCCTCTGTTTGGCGATCGCGATCGGGTTAACCCGTGGAGAAACCGTGATTCAACCGATGACTGCCCAATCGATGCCCCCGGCTCAGCCAGTCATCATTCAACCGTCGATTCCCGTTAAAGGTGTGCTTGATTACGCCTTGCCCAAAAAGTCTTAACCTTTACTAACAAAAATCAGTGAGAAACAGTTCTTCCATGTCACTTCCCTCAGCAGACACGCCACTTTATAACCATCCGCTTCCTGATATTGAGCAGTGGTTAAAAACTCAAGATTGCAAGCAAGACCGTGAGGATTTGCACTGTTGGCATATTCAGCGTACAGGCTGGAAGGCAGAACTATGGCTGGATGTGGATCAGTTGAGTGTGCGCTACTTTGAGTTTGGAGAAGGCGATCGCGCTGTGCAGCGATCGTTCAAATATTCCCTCAGCCGCCACGACATTGAAGCTGCTATTTTTGCAGGTCCCTAACAGAATAGGCTTTAAAAGTTTTAAAGAAGAAATTTGGGAGCCGAAATAAACCCCCATCGGCTCCCATGTGTCTGTACTCTACACGAATAGAGAGTAGATGTTTTGGATAGGGTTGAATTCATCCAATCGGGTTGTTTACGTGGACGACTTAATTATCAAAATCAGATTTAATACCGCGATCGCATAGAGGCAATTTGTTTGATTGCACTTCACAATGACTGATTCCGAAGCATCCCAACTAGTAACGTCACCTTTGCTATCAGTGGCTTACAGCGATATTGAAACAGCAGCTAGTCGGCTTAAAGGGTATGCCCATCGTACGCCCGTTTTCACTTCAACAACAGTCGATCTTCGGGTGGGCAGTCAGGTCTTTTTTAAGTGCGAAAACTTTCAGAGAACAGGTTCCTTCAAATTTCGGGGCGCTTACAATGCACTGGCGCAATTATCGCCAGAACAACGGCAGCGTGGAGTGATTGCTTATTCATCGGGCAACCACGCTCAGGCGATCGCGTTGGCAGGTCGCTTGCTCAATATCCCTGCCACAATTGTCATGCCTGCCGATGCACCAGCGGTGAAACAGTCTGCTACCCGCGACTATGGCGCAGAAGTATTCCTCTACGATCGCGAGACGACGAATCGGGAAGATTTGGGAAAAACCCTGGCAGATGAACGCGGATTAATCCTAATTCCGCCCTATGATTATCCGCCTGTGATTGCCGGACAGGGAACTGCGGCAAAAGAACTAATTGATGAAGTGGGCGAATTGGATCTGCTGCTAGTGTGCTGTGGCGGCGGCGGATTGCTTTCTGGCTGTGCGATCGCCGCTCACACACTATCACCCCGATGTCAGGTGGTGGGAGTGGAGCCAAAACGAGCAGATGATGCCACGCGATCGTTCTACAGCAAAACCCTGCAAACGGTGCATAACCCCGACACGATCGCCGATGGCGCACGAACTGCTTGTTTAGGCGTGTACACTTTTCCCTTGGTGCTGCACTATGTCGCCGATATGGTCACGGTTTCTGAAGCTGCCATTCTTCGCAGTATGTTCTTTTTGTGGGAACGCTTGAAAATTGTGGTGGAGCCAACCGGAGCACTTGCCGCCGCCGCTTTGCTAGAAGGAGTGCTTCGGCTTCCCAACGCCCGAATTGGGGTCATTATCAGTGGCGGCAATGTGGATCTAAAACAGGTAGGAAAGTTGCTGTCCAAAGCATCACAATCCAAAAAAGCGGCAACTAAGAAACCATTAGCCCCAGAGTTAAGTTAGTTCTGCGACCTCAATACTATTTTTGATGTTGCTGAATGCAAGTATGGTTTTTGACTGTAGGGGTAGGTCTTGTGCCTATCCTGGCGGAGATCGAGGGCAACCACAAGGGATTGCCCCTACAAATTTCATTCCCAAATTTAGCAATATCCTATTTTCTTTATTAAAAGTTTTCCTTAAAATATCTCATCCAGTCATTTGCATAACGCTGTTTTCTTCTATCTTTTGGTAATGTTTTAGGCAACTTGTTTAAGCTAATCTGCATTGTGAATCGAAATATTAGGAGATTGCTGAAACTATGGGTTTCTTAGACAGAATTTTTGGTGGAAAAAAAGCTGAGGCGGCTCCTGCTGCTGAGGCGGCTCCTGCTGCTGAGGCGGCTCCTGCAAATGCTCCTACGGGTAGCGATATTCCTGCTGAGCGGGTAGGTTTGAATGGAGAATATGACCAGAGTGGTTTGGCAAAGCGCGTGGCTCAAGCCTTTGATGACGATGGGCAAATTGATGATGTTGAAACTCTTTGGGTCGCTCAAACGGGCGGCACAGTAGTGCTGAAGGGTAAAGTGCCCAGCCAAGAATTTTTAGATAAAGCAACGTCTGTCGCATCTGGCGTGAGCGGTGCAACGTCGGTTGATGCAAGCGGCGTAGAAGTTGGCTAACAGCGAGTTTAGCTCGGTGATCCATTTTCTAAAAGATTGAAGAATAAAGGCTCAGCGCAAAATGGTTGAGCCTTTTGCGTATGATGGTGGCAGTTTAGCAGTGTGAAACGATGGGACTTTTTGACCAAATTATGGGCGCGATCGCCAACCCGAATCAACAGGCGAATCCTGACCAAATGAGCGATATTTTGGGGACGGTGCAGCAGATCGCTAGCAGTAATAACTTAGATGCTGGAACCGGCGAAACGATGGTATCCCTGGTGGGCGGATATGTGCGATCGGCGTTGCAGCAACATCAGGCTGAAGGAGGAGACTCTCAAGTCGCGGCGATCGTCAATCAATTTGGTGGCATTGGCTCCAATCCTGCTGCTGTGTCTGCCTTGTTCTCCCCCGATCAGCAAGCTCAAATTGCCACAGAAATTGCCCAGCGCACAGGCTTACCTGCTGGCACGATTCAAGGGCTACTGGCTTCCCTGATTCCAATCCTACTCAATCTCCTGGGTTCTGGCAAAACCCTCGAAGGCAACTCCAATCCCCTACTCAACAACTTTTTAGATGCCAACAACGACGGCAACGTTGATTTAGGCGATGCTATGCGACTCGCGAGCCGCTTCATGTAGTTGGACAATAGTTTCGAGTTTTTGATGCGGATCTTGGGCACAGCGAAACCCCGCGAAGATTTCGCGTACATGGGGATGATACCAGTTGCGAAAGGTGTTGCGTAAAGCCCACGATCGCGTTGCCCAACTGCCTCCCCGCAACACTTGATGCTGATTATCAAAATAGGTCTGGGAATAGCCCCGGTAAGGGTAGCTAGCAAAGTCTGGATAGCCGTTAAACCACGAGCGAGTCCATTCCCAGACGTTTCCTATCATGTCGTGGCATCCAAAGGGGCTGACTCCCTGCGGGTAAGCATCCACCGGAGTGGTCTGTCCAATGCTGTGACCGTGGTTGCAAAGCAGTGGAGATGGAGCCTCATTTCCCCACGGAAAAATTAATGGCAGTTGGGCAGCACTTTTCCATCCTGCCGCTTTTTCCCATTCGGCTTCTGTGGGCAATCGCTTGCCGACAAAGTTGGCGTAGGCTTCGGCTTCAAACCAACTCACGCCACAAACGGGATGTTGATCGCAAGCTGCGTCATCTGACCAATAAAACGGCTGAGTGACGGGATGCTGCTGGAGCCATTGCCAGCCCTTAACTGACCAGTAGGCAGCAGTTTGATAGCCATCTGCTTGCATAAACAGATGGTATTGCTCACAGGTAACTGGATAGGGATCAATCCAGAATGTTTCCAGATCTACCCGATGGATGGGGCGTTCATTATCCAGTGCAGCGATCGCCTCATTTCCCATCTCAAAAGCACCCGCAAGAATTTGAATCATTGGAGAATGGAGTGCCGAGTGCGGGGTGCGGGGTGCGGAGTAAGCGGTGTGGGCTTGCTGCCTTGCTTTGATTGCCAAGACGATCGCGATCGTTTCACAATGCTGACTTTCATGCTGCAATAACCATCGCCACAGCCGTTCCTGCTGCTCAATGGGCGCGATCGCTAGATAGTCAAACACCCGCTCGCGAATATTGCTTAAATAGGCTTCAATTTCCTCTAAGGGAGGCAGTTTAACGCGATCGACCTTGGGCAAAACATCTGCTGCAAACAGGCGATGATATTCAGGAAACTGGGGTGGATATCCCGCAGAGCGCTCCAGCAACCAAAGTGATTCAGTGTAGGCAATATGCCCCAAATGCCAGCCGATGGGGCTAAAGTCTGGGTGAGCTTGGCAACACAGCGTTTCGTAGTCAATGCCTTGAAACAATGACAGCGTAGATTCGCGGCACTCAGTCATGCTTTGGCGTAACGAACGGGCGACTGGAACAGCAGGGAGTGATCCGCTACAGATCGTGGGTTTCGATGTTGAGGTCATGGTCAATGGTAAGAATGCTGCGATCGCGAAAGGATATCCAGTTGCCGTCAAAAAGCGGCTCGGAAGCAATCAAAACGGCATCAGGAAACAGTGGATCATCCCTTAGCCAATAGAGACTGGGCACCGGATCTCGGCTGGCATACCGAGCGGCAACCATCTGCTGCCCATCGCTGATGATCAGATTTGCAGAAAAATCAGTCGCGTATTTTTCGCCCAGTTTGGACAGTATAGTGAGCGATCGCGTCAGAGCATCAGTTAATGAAGTCTGCGGATCTTCAACCAGTTCATTCACTAGCAGCGCAAAGATATGTTCAGAATCAGTCGTGCCTTGAATGGATTGATAAACCTGATCGCTCAACCGTTCCCGAATCGGGCGATAGAGCGTTTGACGGAAATTATTAATAAAGCCATTATGAATGCCTGAAACTTGCTGAGCTTGAAAGGGCTGACAGTTGCTTAAATCAACCGATAGCCCTGCTGTGGCACTCCGAACATTAACCAACACACAGCCTGATTCAACATAGCGACTCAAGCTAGGCAAATTAACATCATTCCAAATTGGCAGCGTATTTTTGTAGAAAAATGGCTCAACATCCCGTTGTGGATGATACCAGCCCACTCCAAATCCGTCCGCATTCAGCAACCCCGCAGTCATCTCACGCGGCTGATAGCTTTGCACAATTAGGGAATGTTCAGGCTTATAGAGAAGGCGATCGAGGGGCACAGAAGCGCCAAAATAGCCGAGTAAGCGGCACATGCGTTAAGAGTAAAAGTGGGTTTTCCAGATTTTTACACAAATTGCTGACTAGCTGCTTAGAACCCAACCTTAAAGTGAAAGTGCATTTCAGAAAAGCCCTTGCCGTCTTAGCCTGTATTTCAAGACAGGCTTTTCAAAAAAAGTGAGAGATTGCATAGTTATGCATTAAGGATGAAGACAAAAGGGGCAAATTTTTTTAATGATGGATCTCAGGTTTGAAGGATAGGTTGGTCAACCTAATACGCAAAACTTCTAACTGTAGATTTATACTCGCAACTCTTAAATGTTCGTCTTAAGATTTTTGAGTATTTTGCTACAAAGAAAGCCAAATCAAGGCAAAATTTTCAATAGTCCCGTTTTTATAAAGGAGACCGATATGAACTCTGCTCGCTGGCGCAAAATTCTTGCCCCACTATTAATCAGTCTGGTGCTGTTTATTTCAGCCTGTACTCCCGCTCAAGAATCTCGCTATTCTCAGGTTCAAAAAGACACAACGCAGCGGGGCGCACCTGCGGCTGTTGCTAAAAAAGCCGAACAAGGCGCGAAATTCAACAAGATCTTTCCCGATGGCATCCGGGGCTATGAAGTAGTCGCTGCCCAAGAAAAGAAAGGATTCGCTGAATATAAAGTGAACAAAGACGGCAAAAACGTAGCGATGCTATCGATTAGCGATACAACGAGCAATCCTTCTGCGACGGCAAAATATCAAGCAGCTACCGAAAAAGTGGCGGGTTATCCATCGGTAGATCAAGGAGCAAACGCCACCGGGATTTTGGTGAACGATCGCTATCAGGTAAAAATCCTTTCCCGCGATCCATCCTTCACTAAGGAAGACCGAGTGCAGTGGCTACAAAAGTTTGACCTGAAGGCACTGGCAAAAATGAAACCCGCGATCGCGCCAATCGCAACCCAAAAGCCTGTGACTCAAGTGACCAAACTGCCGCCCCTGCCTCAAAGAGCGCCCAATCCATCCTTGGTGCCTCAACCTGCTGGCTAATCCCCGTTTTTCGCACAGTTAGTTATTAAATTCCCATGATTGCTACTCCTCGGACATTTCTCGTTCCTGCATTATTGAGCCTGTCACTGGTTGTAGTCGGGTGCGATAAAAAGTCGCCATCTCCCTATGACCAAGTTCAAAAAGCAACCAAAGGTCAATCAGCGGTTTCTAAAGAAGCAGTCAACGGCAGTCAGTTCAACCGATATTTTCCCAAGTCAGCCAACGGCTTTTCGGTCGTTGCTGCTCAGGAAAAGAAAGGGTTTGCAGAACACAAGGTCAATAAAGGCGGCAAAAATGTGGCGATGCTGTCGATTAGCGACACGATTAGTACGCCAGCGTCTGCTAGCAAATATAAACAAAGTACCTCCAAAATTGCAGGGTTTCCTGCGGTTGACCAAGGGCAAAATGGGACTGGCGTGTTGGTGGGCGATCGCTTTCAAGTTAAAGCTCAATCTCGTGATCCATCTTTTACCAAACAAGACCGCGTAACCTGGATTCAAAAATTTAATCTAAACGGTCTATCTCAACTGAAATAAGGAGTCCTATCTGTGAGTAAATCAATTTTTGAACTCGTTGACGAACTTCCCACTGGCGGCATCACCGTCATGGCGATGAAGTCTCTCGACACGCTGATTCCCGGTCAATGGCAAAATCTGACCGGGTTCGACAACACCATTCGTGCCGTCACTGGCGAAACCGATGAAGCCTTGATTCAGCAAATCGGTGAGCGCGCAGTGGCGTTATACAACGATAAATCTCAAGGCTATCAACGCGCCTATTGGCTTTATGATACGGTGCAAAGCGGTTCTGGCTTGCTAGGTGCAGCGGCTCTGGCTAATCGCATTGGGCAGGATACATTTCTGGGATTTCTCAAAAACGTCACTCCAAAACCAGAAAAAGCTCAAAGCATTGACCTTTCCGTCAAACTGGTGACTGAGCTAGTTGCGTTCTGCCAAATTAATGGCATCCCTGGCGACAGCATTGGCGATTTTCTGGGAGCATTAGGCGATTACAGCGGTGAATCGTTGATGAGAATGGCGGCGTTAGTCTGCTTCGACGGGCTGATTCCTTTAGGTCCTGAGTTTGCTGAAAAAGCGCTGGGCAACGTTCAAAGCAGTAATACTTCGGACTTGGAAGGCAATCAAACTTACAAAAGCGTCAAAGATCTAATTCCTGGCGATAGCTCTGATGACAAGCTGGGCTTTATTGCCAAAAGTTTTGATTCCACAAAAGGCTGGATGCAAAACTTTGTCTCTTCCACCGGGGCGACCCAAAGTGGATTGATGCACAATCTTAAGGGCTTTATCGACTTTACCGATGATAAAGCGGATTACGTCGGCGCATTGCTGGATATGAATGTGAAGTACTACCGCCATACAGGCATACAAACTCTAGTACGACGATTGATTGAGCGCGCTGTTGCTGAAATTTAGCTGAAATTCAATTGAGGCTGTGCATAGTTGTGTGGACTGATTTAGATTGCCACTGGATCAGTCCGTTTTTATCTTGATTTCCTTTTTGATGCCAAACCTGTTAAAAGCATTGTTATTCGCGTTTATTCACAGCGCTGCTGTCCTAAATTGTAGAGTTTTATAGTTTGCTTTCAGATTTTGTGGCGATCGCCTCTTTTCTACCACAATTAATCAACACTGATTTAAGGATCAATTGACAGGATCATTGCACTATTTAGGAGTTCGGCATGGCGCGTACCAGAATTTTGGTTGTGGAAGACGAACAAATTGTTGCGGACGATCTGAGAGAAACCCTGGAAATCTTAGGCTATGACGTGGCTGGATTGGCAGTTTCTGGCGAAGAAGCGATCGCAAAAGTAGCCGACACTTACCCCAATTTAGTATTGATGGATATTCGGCTGGAAGGCGCAATGGATGGCATTGAAGCGTCTCAAATCATCCAGACAGACTTTCAATTACCGGTGGTTTATCTCACCGCCAATGCCGATCGCGCCACTTTAGAGCGGGTCAAGCAATCTGAACCGTTTGGCTATCTGATGAAGCCATTCAGTGAAAAATCCCTTGCAACCACGATTGAAATTGCGATCGCTCGCCATCAGGCAGAACTGAAAGTGCGCCAAACCCTACAAACCGTTCAAGCGGGCAAAAATGCCGCCGAAGAACTGGCGCAAGAAAAATCAGAATATCTTTGTCTACTTGCCCACGAACTCCGTAATCCATTAACTGCAATCAAATTTGCGGCAGAAGTGCTGCAAAGCCATAGTGATCAATTGCCCGATGATAAAAAACTGCGTTATGTTCAGCGGATTCAGACGGCAACCATTAGCTTAAACAAGCTTTTAGAAGATGTGCTTACCCTAGAGCATTCAAACGCCAATCCGTTGCAATGGTTTCCTTTAGAAGTAGATGTAGCCGACTTTTGCGAAGAGCTAATAGAAGTGCTACAGGTGAACTGCGACGACCATCACGCGCTGACTTTTTCTACCAACGTCGAGCAATATCGTGCGTTTTTAGATGAAAAGCTTTTGTGGCATCTGTTAAACAATTTACTGAGCAATGCCATCAAATACTCCCCTGAAGGTGGCACTATAGCCCTACAGTTGCTCGGTGAACCCGATCGCTTCAGCCTATGTGTAACGGACAAAGGCATTGGCATTCCCCCACAAATGATAGGTCACCTGTTTCAACCGTTTCATCGGGCGGGTAATGTAGGGCAAATTCCTGGAACTGGA
>CASBQE010000002.1 GCA_949127665.1 Synechococcales cyanobacterium PMM_0083 | reverse complement strand
GCGATGCTCCAAAGGAGCCACTGCGTGAACGTCCTAAGCGATACTGCTTCACAACACTGCGTGACCGCAAACCGATTCAAAGCAGGCTTCCAATCTTTAATCGGCATCGTCCATTTTTTAGAGATATTTTGGATAGCAAGATAAACCACCTTGAGCGCAGACTCATCGGTCGGAAACGCTCTGTGATTCTTCAACACCTTTCGCAGGGTCATATTGACCGACTCAATGGCATTCGTCGTGTAGATGGCTTTGCGAATTTCAGCAGGAAAGGCAAAGAAAGGAATAATTCGTTGCCAGTGGTTTAGAGGCAGCAGCTATTTCAAAATCGGTTGGCATTGGATTCGCAAAGCACTTGTACAAGCTTGGACAATTCCGACGACCATTACCCTTCAATCTGCCTTGGATCTAGACCCCTGTATCCCCTCCAAATCCCTAGCCACCAAACGACAACCGCTCTACTTTAGATGCACCACAGTCGATTGTGCTATTCCTTTGGAACAACGTCTCAGCACTGCGTAACCCTCATATCCCAGAAAATATGTCAGTCAGTCAGCATGACTTACCTAAAATAACTCTTGGGCAAGTAAAGGATGGGATAGCAAGGATAAACCTAGATGGCAGAGGCGTTATTAGATATTGCAGGAATTATCGTCCAAGCATTACGTAGTAATCCACACATTCGGCTATGGAGCATTGCTGCATCTGGGTTCCTTCTAGTTCTTGTTGCTGTTGTCCAACTCACAGCAACTTTTTGGATGCGGGCAGAAGCTGTTGAAGTGGTCAGGAGAGCAATACCTGCTGTCGCTATTCCCTCTACTATTATGTTTTTCCTCTCTCTACTAGCATTTACCCCAGTGAAGATTCAGGGGGGCGGTACGGTGAGGGTAGAACTTGAGTCACTCCGGGAAGAACGTTCCAAAATTGAGGAGCGTCTTGTAAATCAGCCGAAACCGGATGTAATGGATACAATTCAACTTAACCTTAATCAGTTAAACGAATACTACACAATTAATAAAAGTCAAGCACGCAATAGCTTTCGGTTTAGTGTCTTTGCAGTTGTTGTTGGACTTGCAATGCTTGTCATTAGCATATGGATGTTCGCACTACAACAGATCTCCAATCCTCAAATGGCTGTAATCACAGGTATATCTGGAGTTTTGATTCAATTTATCGGGGGTGCATATTTTTATCTTTACCGTACCAGTTTGGTTCAACTTAACTACTTCTTTCATCAACTAGTTAAGATGCAAGACACGATGTTATCTGTGCGACTTTGTGAACAAGTTACACCTGAAGATCGTCAAAATGCTCTACGTGAAAAGGTTATTCTCACTCTTCTAGAACGTAGTTCTCCAAGCATGGCAAGTATCGAAGTGCCTCCAATATTACCAAACCAATCGTCTAGCTAAGAGTATGCCTGATAAAATGAGGCAATCGGCGAGGTCTAACAATTCTAGTGCAGCGGACTGACGGGGTTTCTGGTTAAATTCCAAGGATATTGGCAGCCGCTGACCAGAGTCGTTCGACAGCTAGGTTATCTGTCAGGGTGCAGTCGAAAATTTGTTAATGGGGTGCGATCGCCCCTCCACAGATCGCTCAGGAGTTTTTGCAATTACATCCAACTCCGATTACTGGGGCTTTACCTTGCCAATTGTTTTTAGTTTGCCGTCGGCTTCCACTCTCCACACGTCATAGACACCCACCACGTCGCCGTTTTCGTCTACATCCACGTTGCCGCTTGCCCCTTGATAATTGATATCCTTGCCTTCTTTTAGCAGCTTCAAGGCTTCGCAGACATCGGATACTTCGACACCGGGTGCATTGGCAACTTCGCGCAGTTTGCTCTTAATCCCTTCCCCTGTGTTTGCTTGGGCTGCTTGGGCAGAGAGCGCTAGCAGTGCCGCTGCATCCCAGGCTTGGGCAGCATATTCGACGGGAGGTTTGTTGAATTTTGCTTGCCATAGATTGATGAATTGCTCCAACGCTTTGCCGTCAGCACCGGGCACGGTGCCAATGGCTCCAGTCAGGATAAATTTGCCGTCGCTGGTTTTGCCGACCTGTCCAGGAAATTGCTCAGACTTGGAGCCGTCGGTGAGCAAGATCTGCACGTTTTTGCTCAAGCCTTGCTCATAGGCGGTTTTAAGCAGCAACGCGCCTGTTTCGGCGTAGGCGATCGCAGCAACTCCTTGAGGTTGACCACCAAACGCCGCCTGCACTTCCGTTTCAAAGGTCGTCGCCTTGGGATCATAACGAGTCGGCTTGGCTTCATTCGTGACGGTGCCGCCTAACTTTTTGAATGCCAGCACAAATTCCTTCTCAAAGCCCACGCCATAGTCGTTGTTAATCACCACCGTGGCAACTTTTTTGATCCCTTTATCAAACGCCAATTTTGCTAGGGCTTGAGCTTGGTAGGTATCGGGTGGTGCGGTGCGTGCCCAAAATCCTTGAAAGTCGCCCTTTTTAGCGCGATCGGTGAACACTGGGCTAGTGCTGCCGGGAGACACGAGCATCACTTTATTGCGAACTGCGATCGGCGTTGCGGCAGAAGAGACACCACTAGCAAAAGAACCCACGACTCCAGCCACTTTATCGACTTCTGCTAGCTTCGTCATGCCATCTGCGCCAGCGGTGGGGTCAGTTTGGTCATCGGTGTTGGGCACGAGGGCGATCGCTGCCCCATTCACACCGCCACATTTATTCACGGTTTCGACCAGTAAAGGCACGGCTGCCAACATGGGTTGACCGACCGAGGCTAAATCACCGGTGGCGGGTAGAAGAGAGCCAATTTTTAAGGCTCCGGCTGCGGTCGATGGGGCAGTAGGCGAGCCAGTTTGTGATCCAGAGGGAGAGGCTTGTTCCTGGCAGGCAGCCGTGATCATGCCAGTTGCCAAGGTTATTGTCGCCAGAGTGAAAGCTTTCTGAAAATTGAAGCGATGTGATGATGCCAATTTACTCATTGCAGTGCCAAATTCCTCACGGTTCAACGTCCATTCAGAATATCGAGAAATGGATAATTTTTTCTAAAAATTATCAAAAAAAAAAAGAGTTTGGCGTTGCTAAATTTCAGGTGTGAAGTTAATCAGGGCAACCCCGAAAGATTGTCCTTTATCGCACCAAATGGTAGTTACTGAACGGAGAGAGAGGGATTCGAACCCTCGGTACGGTCTTACGATTCGTACAACAGATTAGCAATCTGCCGCTTTCGACCACTCAGCCATCTCTCCAACTATCGAAAAACTATAATAACAGATTTCCATCTCAGAGTTTAGCGGTGATGAATGTTTTAATCAAACAGGAGCGCGAATCGCTCACGTCCCTTCAAATCAATTGGCTTTCTCTAAAATTTGCTTTCTCTAAACCGCTAAAAAATTGCCAACGTCAGACATGCCAGCAACCCGCCCACCAGATAAAACACTGCAACAATATGGGTCTCAGCCCAACCTGAAAGCTCTAAGTGATTGTGGTAGGGCGACATTTTGAACAAGCGTTTGCCAATCCCATCCGCTCCTTTTGTCGCTTTAAAGTAGCTGACTTGGGCAATCACCGAAAGGGTTTCCACTAGAAACAATCCGCCTAAAATGAACAGTGCCAGCAGATTGCTGCTGAGGATTGCCACCGCTGCCAAAGCGCCGCCCAGTGCCAACGAGCCAGTGTCGCCCATAAACACGCGAGCAGGATTGCGATTGTGAACTAAAAAGCCTAAACATGCTCCACTGAGGCAAGCGCAGAAGATCATCAAGTCGGAAGCCGTGGGAGCAGCGATCGCACCTAAAGCCAGTAGCGCGATCGCCACAGTCCCGGCTGCCAGACCATCTAGACCATCGGTGAGATTTGTCGCATTGCTTTCCGCAACCAGCGCAAACCACCCTAAAGGAACCATCATCAAGCCCAAAGGAAGCAGATTGCCAAACGGTAAGGTCAGATTCGCAATACTAGCGGGTTGAGTCAGGGCTGCCCACACACAAAACGCACCACCAAAGGCAATTTGCATTGCCAGCTTTACACGGGGAGAAATTCCCTTGTTTGTTTTACGTCGAATGATTTGCCAATCGTCTAGCCAGCCGATGAAGGCGTAAGAAAACGTCAGCGTCACCACTGCCACCACAGCAGGTGAAAACTCTGACCAAGCAAGAGCGGCTAGTAGCGCTACTGGAATAAAGAAGATGCCGCCCATTGTTGGGGTTCCGGCTTTTTTTAGATGAGATTGGGGACCGTCTTCGCGGATGCTTTGCCCTGCTTTGATTGCCTGAAGCATCGGCACGGCTGAAAATCCTAGGGCGGCGGTTGCCAAGGCGCAAATCCACAACGGCAAGGTCAAAGACTCGATTTGCCAGGGCGATCGCCCTGCTGCCCAATCCAAATACAATGCCGCCATACTCAGACTGACTGTTAGCACCCCTAACAATAGCGTTCCAGATAGTCGAAAAAGCGGTCTATAAAATACTTTGGCATCCACAAGCGTTTCACTCCACACCACACACTATGCACTACCTGACTGAGCTACAAAGCCGCAAAATTAGCTGCTTTTAGTAGGTCAAAAACTCATAACTTCAAAGATCACTTGAATTTATATTCAAGAATTAATCTTCCAATTCCAGCTCTTCGTCGTCATCATCATCAAAATCATTTGTATTGTCTTCGCCTGCCATCAACGCATTAATTTCCTCTTCGTTATCGCGATAATCAAAGTCGGTACTCTCACGAGCTAATAGGCGACCGCTTGCCTCTAGCCAGCCCAAAATTGAAGAAGATTGTCTTTGAGGCAAAACCCGTGCCCGTTGGCTGCGAGGTTCTTGATGCAGAGAAGGATTGTAAATCATACGCCCGTTCGTTCTAAAAAAATTGCTGTCAGTATACTAAAGATTGCAGAGACACTGAATCTAGCAAGCCAATTCACGCCACTTCGCCTGAGGCAACAACCAAATGCGAAAAAGACACTAAAAGCCTATCACTCTTCGATGAAATTGCAAGATTTTGTCCTGCCCTATTCAGTATTCCACAAGGTCATTATCTCCATCACGAGAATCCTGCACAATGCTTGGTAAATCAGAACTATTAAACGCGATCGCGGGCACTAATCGAGGCTTATCGGCAACCGATAGTCAAAAGCAGGCGATTTTAGCGACTATTGCTCAATTAGAAGACCGCAACCCCACCCCTCGCCCCGTGGAATCCGCAGCCCTTTTAGAGGGTGATTGGCGGCTACTTTACACCACCAGTCGCGGGATTTTGAGCATCAACCAATTTCCACTAATTAACCTGGGTCAGGTTTATCAGTGCATTCGGGTCAAGCAGGCAAAGCTTTATAACATTGCGGAAGTTGCCGGATTGCCTTTAGCCGAGGGCATTGTCAGCGTATCGGCACGATTTGAACCTGTATCTGAGCGGCGCGTGGATGTGAGTTTTGAGCGATCGATATTGGGGTTGCAGCGATTCATCGGCTATCAATCGCCCAGCGAATTTATTCAACAGATCGAAGCGGGTCAGAAGTTTGCCGCGATCGATTTCACCATCAAGCGCGACCAAAGCGGCTGGCTGGACATCACCTACTTAGATGAGAATTTGCGCGTCGGGCGGGGCAATGAAGGCAGTGTATTTGTGCTAACAAAATGATTTCTTTAGCCTTTCCTTCGCCTGTAACTGCAACCATTCGCTTATCCCAAGGGCATTTGAATCTGCTGGCTGCCTGTCCGCGCAAATTTCAGTATGCTTTTCTCGACCAGCTTAGTTCTCCCAACTTAACCGAGCAGCAAGAACGCCAGAATCAAGGCGCACAGTTTCATCTGCTGTTGCAGCAGTGGCAGCTTGGCTTACCGATCGCGCCTCTGACCCAAGCCGATCCTCAACTTGATCAATGGTTTACTGCTTTTGAATCTGCTTCGCCTGAAATTTTGGCACTTCCCGGCAGCACCTCGCCGATTCAGCAAGCGGAACATGAGCGCACCTTAGAATGTCAGGGTTATCTGCTGACCATGCGCTATGACTTGCTGTTAACGGGCGATCGCCATGCCAAAATTTTGGATTGGAAAACCTATCCTCGTCCTCAAAATGCCCGTCATCTGGCAGCCAATTGGCAAACCCGCTTATATCTCTATGGTCTAGCGGAAACCAGCCCCTACGAACCTGAGCAACTGTCGATGGCGTACTGGTTTTTTCAAGCGTCTCAGGATGCTGCCACACCGCAAAGTCTGAGTTTTTCCTACGATCGCACCCAGCACAATCGCACTCACCAAGATTTGACGAATCTCTTGCAACAGTTAACCGATTGGCTGAGTCAATATGCCGCTGCAGAAAGCCTGCCCCAATTGGGAATTGCTCACCGAGAATGCGATCGCTGCAACTTTTTTTCCCGATGCTTCGGCGACTTCATGCCATCTGACCCACGCCTTGAAACATCTGATCCGCTGACGCTCCCGGCAATTTTGGAGATTCAAGAAGTTCCTCTCTAGATATGAACATGACTCATGACACCACTGATAAACATAAAGACTATGAAATGTTGCCCAGCCTCGTGCGAGACATGGATATTGACGACATCGCCTCGGTGTATCACTTGGGCGAAACCCTTTTCACCAGCGATCTCTATCCGTATATCTATCGCACCTGGGATCAATGGGAAGTGATTGGGCTGTATAACACCGATCCAGAATATTGCCTCGTTGCCGAAATTCAAGACCAGCTTGCAGGCTTTATTCT
>CASBQE010000001.1 GCA_949127665.1 Synechococcales cyanobacterium PMM_0083 | reverse complement strand
TGAATGACTACTGTAAGCCGCGCAACTATCTGCTGATTCCGGAACTGGACTTTAAGACCAAGTTCAACACAACGGTTTTTCCCGATGGCACGGTCAAGGATGCCATTCGGCTAGAGCATGGCTGGTGGGAGAGCAAAGACCAGTACGATCGCCTCGACGACGAAATTGAGAAGAAGTTTGCCAAGGGCTATCCCGACGAAAATATTCTGTTTGAAGACTCCCAGACTGCGGTACTGATTCAGCATAGCCAGGAGGTTGCCCGTGTCTCGATGAAAGATGCCGAGGCATTGGATCGGCTGCTGAACGTTTTTGTCGAATATGAGCGCGCCGAGGTGCGCGACTTTCGATCGGCGATCGTCAAATTCAAAGAAGACATTCCCCATATTCTCGAAGCACTAAGAGACATTATTGCTCAGCAGGAAGCAACGAATACCCCGTTTCGCGATCGCCGCAACACGTTTCTAGAAGTCTGTCGTCAGTCGATTAACCCGGAAATTGCGATCTTCGACATCCATGAGATGTTGATTCAGCACATTCTCACGGAGGATATTTTCACCAATATTTTCCATGAGTCGCAGTTTCACCGCGAGAACAACATTGCGCGGGAACTGTCGGAGATTATCAACACCTTTTTTACGGGAACCACGCGCCGCAACACGCTCAAAAGCATCGAACACTACTATGCGGTGATTCGTCGCAACTCGGAGAACATTGCCAATCATCACGAAAAGCAGAAGTTTCTCAAGGCGATTTACGAGAATTTCTACAAGGCGTATAACCCCAAAGCGGCGGATCGCTTGGGCATTGTCTACACGCCCAATGAAATCGTTCGCTTCATGATTGAAAGCGCCGATCATTTGGTGCATAAACACTTTGGCAAATTGCTTTCCGATCCAGGCGTGGAGATTTTAGATCCCTGCACCGGAACCGGAACTTATGTAACGGAACTAATCGAATATTTGCCTGCGGACAAGCTGGAGTATAAGTATAAAAACGAAATTCACTGCAATGAAGTGGCGATTTTGCCCTATTACATTGCCAACTTAAATATTGAGTTTACCTATCAGCAAAAGATGGGAAAGTATGAAGAATTCAAGAATATTTGTTTAGTCGATACGCTCGATCACTGTGGGTTTGAAGGAAAACAATTTGATCTGTTTGCCATGAGTGTGCAGAACACGGCAAGAATTCAGCAGCAGAACGATCGCACTATTTCTGTGATCATTGGCAATCCACCTTACAACGCGCATCAAGAAAACTTTAATCAGCGCAACTCTAATCGTCTCTATAAAGGCATTGATAAAGCAATTAAAGAGACTTATATCAAAGAGGGAACGGCTCAAAATCAAATTGTTGTCTACGATATGTATGCTCGTTTCTTTCGATGGGCGAGCGATCGCATGGGTCAAAATGGCTTAATCGCTTTCATTACTAACCGATCGTTTATCGACTCTAAAACCTTTGATGGGTTTCGCAAGTCTGTTGATCAGGAGTTTGATTATGTCTATATCGTGGATACTCAATCTGATGTGAGGAATAATCCGAAGATTTCGGGCACAAAAAATAATGTGTTTGGTATTCAAACCGGAGTCGCAGTCATGTTTCTAGTTAAAAAAACAAAGGAGAAAAACTGATGATACAGCCTATTATTCTAGAAAATTTAGAAGCGCTGCCCGAATCATTACAAACAGAAGTGCTTCACTATATTGAGTTTTTGTTAGAACGGCATGTGAAATGTAAACCTATATCTCAGCAAGAACTGACTAAGGAAGAAGCCGAAAAACGTTATGGATATGGCAGCATGGCAGGGCAAATCATTATGTCTGATGATTTTGATGAGCCTTTAGAAGATTTAAAGGAATATATGTAGCATGGAAGTGCTTTTAGATACCCACGTAGTGCTTTGGTACATAACAGGGAATTCAAATTTAAGCAGCAAAGCTAGAGAGATTATTGATACTAAGTCTGAGTTGTTTTTTAGCATTGCTAGCTTATGGGAAATTTCGCTCAAGCTCAACATCGGCAAGCTCCATTTAACTTCTTCATTTGATGAGATATTAACTCGATTAAATTTTATTGGAGTCGAAATTCTCCCTATCAAAATTGAAGATACGAAAACTTATATCAAATTGCCATTATTGCCAAAACATCGTGATCCGTTTGATCGCATTCTGGTTGCACAAGCTATGAATCATTCACTGAATTTAGTCAGTGCTGATGCAAAATTTGATGCTTATCCCATTCAGCGGGTGTGGGAATGAAGGCAAAGATTTTTTACTTTACGATGAAGGATGAGCAGACCAAGGAAGAAAAGCTCGACTGGTTTGAACGGACGAAGTTTGCAGAGATTCCGTTTGACCACATCACGCCCGATCAGAAGGCAAATTGGGTAGACTTAGTTGATGGTGATTACGAAGAATTTTTACTTCTGATTGATAAGAGCAGAAGTGCTAAAGAACCTCATGAAGCTATTTTTAAAATATTTTCTAGAGGGGTTGAGACTGGGCGAGATGAGTGGGTTTATGATTTCTCAAGTGGCGATTTGGAAAATAAGATAAAGTTTTTTATTGGTGCTTATAATCAGAGTGTAAAAAGCAAAGAATATGATTTTAGAATAAAGTGGAATTCTTCTTTAAAAATTCACGCTGAAAATAAGAAATATCTTGATTATCAAGGCGATTTAATAATTAGATCTATATGGAGACCTTTCATAAATAAATATATTTATGGAGAAAAGTCCTTAAATCACAGACTAACTCAAAACCACTATGATATGTACGGGTATCGTCCTGTTTTGAGAAATAAAAATCATGTGATTTGCTGTACAGATGTAGGAACTCAATCACCTTTCATGGTGACAGCTACTAATTGTATTCCTGATTTACATTTGGTTGGAACTGCTGCTCAATGTCTTCCCCTTTACCGCTACGAAAAAGATGGGAGCCGCATCGACAATATCACTGACTGGGGTTTAACCCAATTTCAGACTCACTACAGCGATCGCGCCATCACCAAACTCGATATCTTTCACTACACCTACGCCCTTCTCCACCATCCCGCCTACCGCACGAAATATGAACTCAACCTCAAGCGCGAATTTCCCCGCTTGCCCTTCTACGCTGACTTCCATCAATGGGCAACCTGGGGCAAAGCCTTGATGGATCTGCACCTGAATTATGAAACTATTGAACCCTACGGACTAAAACGTCAGGAAATCGCCAGCAAAGATAAGCCAAAAGCCAAGCTCAAAGCCGACAAACTGCAAGGCGCGATCGCTCTAGATGAAAACACCGAACTAACTGGCATTCCCGCGATCGCCTGGGACTATAAACTTGGCAATCGCTCTGCCCTAGAATGGATTCTGGATCAATATAAAGAGAAGAAACCCAAAGACCCGACGATCGCCAAACTGTTCAACACTTACAAATTTGCCGACTATAAAGAACAGGTGATTGACTTGCTCGATCGGGTTTGCACGGTCAGCGTCAAAACAATGGAAATCATCCAACAAATGCCCGATACCGTTGAGCATCAGTCTTTAGATTAGGAGGAACTTTATGGCATTTAGCGACTACAAAAGCCTTGAACAAGTACAGCAAGAATTTAAAATCAGGTATCAAGAGGAAGATTTTGTACCTCAATTGTGGGCTAAACTCCCTGCTTTTTTCTGCGAAGAATTTGACTTTAATTTAACTGCAATGGATGCTTTCTCATCCGAAGCGGCTCGATGTGAACTGGTGATTTTTCCAGTCATCAGAGAAATCTATAAGCGTTATGCGGATAAAGCCGCACTCTGGGTACAAAAGTCATTTGCAGTTGATGGAATACTCAGTGGCACACCAGACTATATGGTCTCCCGCAAATCTCATTTGGGGAAAACGATTTTGGAATCTCCCCTCGTGCTAGTAGTTGAAGCAAAGCGCAATGACTTTGAACAAGGGTGGGGGCAGTGCCTTGCCGAACTCGTTGCAGCCGATCGCCTCAATTCCCAGGCTTGCCCTGTTTACGGCATTGTTACTGATGGCAAACTATGGGAATTTGGACGGTTACACAATCAGGTTTTCACAAAAAATTCAGCGAGTTACACCATTACTGATTTAGAAAAATTATTTTGCGTGCTTAACGGGTTATTTAGCCTAGCCACTCAAGATTTAAAGATTGAAATTGCACCATGACACAAGCCTTTGAACAACGCACCTATACCCATGAGGAATACCTGGACTTTGAGGTGGCTTCAGAGGAACGCCATGAATATATAAATGGAGAAATTAGGCTGGTGACCGGAGGAACCCCTGACTATAACGATATTGCCAGTAACCTTTTGGTTGCTCTCAAACTCCAGCTAAAAGGAAAGCCTTACCGCGTATTCATCACAGATCAACGCCTTTGGATTCCTAATTGCAACATCCATACCTATCCAGATGTCATGGTTGTCGAAAAACCTTTGCAACTCCAAGCGGGGCGCACCGATACGGTGATGAATCCTTGCTTTATTGCTGAAGTCCTATCCAAATCAACGCAAGATTATGACCACGGCGAAAAGTTTTCTGCGTATCGCAGCATTGAAGGTTTCCGTGAATACCTCCTGATCGATCAGTACAGCTTCCAGATAGAACACTATGTTAAAACGGCTGCCAATCAATGGCTGCTATCAGAATATGATGACCCCAATACCACCTTGTCTTTGAGTGCTTTTGAAGCTCAAATCGAAATCATCGCTCTCTACGAAAATATTGAGATTAATGCTGAGTAAAACGGCAAATGATGAGGAGAGTGTGTTAAATTTTCCTGAACAACTGAAGCCAGCTTAATTTGCTTTTGTCAATTGGTGTGATTGGCAAAGCAAAGCGGAGGAACCACTTTTTGGGGCGAACTGATGATGAGTTTTGAATTTTGAATTTTAAGTTTTGAATTTAGAGCAGGATCTTCTCTTGAATTCATCACTCAAAATTGAGAACTCAAAATTTCTTCAGGGGGCATCTCTCAGCCCTAGCCCGTCAGCTAACTCCGTCAGCATTGAGAGAGGACTGAAGAGTCAGCATTTTAGAGAATGCACGACTTGCCAGTGTCTCTTGCCCGTACTGCTCAGTGTTTTGTACCCGCTTGTGATATTGAGGTGTCGTGATGTTGCTAATGAATTTGGCGGCGATTTTTGCCGCGATCGCTCAGGGAAATGAGCGGGGTTGATTCATCGTTTAACTATTTGTTGTAAACAGGGGAAGCCTTATGGAAAGCTGGCAAGCGATCGCAGCCTTAATGATTTTTGGCTGTGTGATTGGACTGGTGATGACCGAGTGGTTGCATCTCACTATCGCCGCAATGTTGGGGGCATTGCTGCTGGTATTTTTGAATATTTTGACGCTGGATGAAGCGATTGGCTATATCGCCAAAAGCCACTCCACGATCGTGCTCTTCTTTGGTGTGATGGTGATGGTTCGAGCTTTTCAGCCCACCCATGTATTTGACTACTTGGCAACCCAAATGGTGCTGCTGGCAAAAGGGAAAGGCAGTCGATTGCTGTTGGGTATTGTGGCAATTACCACACCCATTTGCGCGGTGCTGCCGAATGCCACCACGGTCATGTTGCTGGCACCCTTAATCCCACCTCTCGCCGCAGAAATTGGCGTTGATTTTGTGCCGTTGCTGATCTTGATGGTGTTTGTGGCAAATAGTGCAGGGCTGCTGACCCTAGTCGGCGATCCGGCGACCTTCATTGTCGGCACGTCTATTAATATGAGCTTTATGGATTATTTGCAAAAGCTGAGTTTGGGTGGCGCGATCGCCGTGATGGTGGTCATAGCAACCCTGCCGTTTTTGTTCAAAAAGATCTGGCGTACCGAACTTGCCAGCTTGGATACTCTACCTCGTCCCGAAATCAACCATCCCCGAATGCTGATAGTCGGGTCGTTTATCGTATTGCTGGTGCTGATCTTCTTTGTAGTGGGAGAAACTCTGCCTGTGCCCGTCTCTCCGGCAACGGTGGCGCTGTTGGGCGCGGTGCTGTGCCTCATGCTCGCTCACCACAGCAAAATTGACTCTATCAACAACATCTTGCGTGATGTGGATTGGAGTACGCTACTGTTTTTCATGAGCATTTTTGTCTTGATTGGCGGCTTGCAGAAAACAGGCGTGGTCAGCAGTGCCTCGATCGCCTTGGCGTTTCTGCTCGGTAAAAACGTAGCGCTGGGTTCTATTGTCCTCCTGTTTGCCGTCGGCTTGCTTTCCAGCGTGGTGCCCAACATTCCTTTGGTGGTGGCAATGGTGCCTCTGCTCAAGGAATATATTGTCAACGCCGGATTTGTTGGCAAGGAAATTTTGGCTCCTGGGTTCGAGGGTCAGTTGCCAGCCGAAGTCTTGCCCTTGTTCTACGCCATGATGTTTGGGGCAACGCTGGGCGGCAATGGCACCCTGGTTGGTGCCTCTTCTAACATCGTCGCTGCGGGAATTTCTGAGCAGTACGGTAAGCCAATCTCGTTTCAGCGCTTTCTATACTACGGACTGCCGACCATGGGGTTACAACTGGTGGTGCTGGCGGGGTATGTCAGCATTGCTTTTCTGCGAGGATAAAGCAACTCCAATCGTAAGGGCTTAGCATTCGTACGAAAACCTTTGCTATGAGCGAAAGCATACCTGCCGAATGCTAAGCCCCTACAGGTTATCGGTTTTATTTTGTTCTCGTTCTTTAATAAACCGCGATCGCCTTCACAAATAACCTAAACTCACCGGGCTGAAAGTTGGGATTCAACGCCCCGTTATATTCAAACTTGCTCAGCATTAATTGCAGCGATCGAATTCGCGCTGTGTTCAATCCCTTGGCATCGGCAACCGTTTTAGCCCGAAATACCGGAGCCATCAGATTAAACGGAATCCGCACCTCGATCCACTGATTCGGCACCGTGTCAAACGAATAGGTGTAGGCAAGGCTATCCCAAGAATCCTCATCTCGCACCAAAAACTTGTAGCGTTGCCCATCTCCTTTCAGCCGTAGCTCAATGCCCGTGTGCCCGGTTAGGTTCAGCGGTGGGTCAAAATTGCGCGTGCGAACCGAGGCAAACCCGCCGGAATTTTCGGTGGAAACGTTACCTGTAAACAGCGCTGCGTCGGGTTGCATCTGAAAAGAACTGGCGCTAATCCCGCCCATAACCACATCATCCAATGCGCCCCAAACTTGGTTTAGCGTGGAGGATGGCTGGCTGAAATCGAAAATTAGCCCTGCTTGGGGCTGGGGCGGTGGCGGTGGAGTGGAGCCAAAAACCATATGCTGGAGCCAACTAACGACAGGAATAGACTCGAAAAAAGAGAGGGTTTGCAGGAACCGCCCCGCATCCCAAGATTGGCGTTCGGGTTGAGCCATAAAGCAAAATTTGGGTGAGAGTGGGAAAAGCGCGATCGCCCTTCCCTGAAAATAACACTTCTGATTTACAGCGATCGCGATCGCCTCGGTATCGGGTTGCCCTTATTAACCCAATGTCACGCGCATCTTGAACTTTGAAGCCTACCTCGATCAGTTGCAGTGCAAGAGAACGAGGCATATTCTCGTCAACCAGAATGTTCAAGCTACGCTCCTAGTGAAACGACTTCAGTTTGAGCGACTAACGTTGCAGCGTAGGCTAAGGCAGCTTGGATTTGCTCAGCCGTTAGCTCATATTCTGGCATGACATCTTCTAAACTCATGCCACTGGCTAAGGCTCCAATCACTAATAGAGACTGGCATTCGAGTTCCAGTAATGACTGCTTTGCCATGATGAATAGCTGGATCGACATTGATATGAGGTGCAATTTCCATTTGATGACTCCTTGAGTTTATGCAGGGATATTAAAAGTCAGAATGGTTAAG